>JAYKGU010000255.1:0-7301 GCA_035285585.1 Synechococcales cyanobacterium | reverse complement strand
TAGAGGGTCTGGGAATTGAGGTTTACCCGCTGGCGCAAGACCTGGCGCAGCAGTTGAATTTGCTGGTCATCAAACTGGCTGGCCACCAGGGTCAGGGGTTCACTGAGGGTGCCCTCCCTGGCAAAGGTTTCGATATCTTCTACGGGAATCGACACCTCCACCGCATCCACAAAGGTCGTCACCCGCTCAGCGGCGATCGCCCCCTCCCCCAGCACTAGCCCAACCCCAGAAACCAGACCCAGCGTCAACATTCGCCAGCTTTTTTGCCAGAGCGATCCGCAGAAATAATGGAGAAAAGAAGGGGCGATCGCTCGACGATGCGGCAAAACATTTGGGGCCATAATAAAAGAATCCTCACCCGGAGCCATGACCCAGAGATTGTAGCGGATGGGTTAGACAACTCCGATTTAATTAACCAAAAAATTTAAGGTCAACAGGAAGGGGCACTCTAGCAGCGGGTCGCAGGATCGCTTTATATTGTGCAGATAGATATATTACCTATGGGCATCGTGCAGGGAAGACCGGGCGCGATCGCCAAGTCAGCCCCATGATCAACTACGTTAAGACTCGTATCCTCCCGGCCAAACCCACCCAGCTCATCCTGCAAACCTTTCAAAAATGGCAGCAGGATGAATGTTCTGAAATGGGAGCTGCCCTTTCCTACTACGCGCTCTTTTCCCTGTTTCCCACCTTCCTGGTGATTTTGAGCGTGGTCGGCTTTTTCCTGGGGCCAGATACCAACGCCGTCGATCAAATTTTGCGCCATGCCCAAACGGCCCTACCGCCCATGGCCTACCGAATTTTTGAAGACGCCCTTTCCCAGCTCAACCACAGCAGCGTGGGGGCCGGGGCGATCGGTTTCGTGCTGCTGCTGTTTACCTCCAGCAATGTTTTCGGTGCCCTCGATCGATTCGTCGATAAAATTTGGAAAGCTTACCACATCCAGCAAGATACGCCCTCCCTGTGGGCTTCCCTGATCGGCGTGGTCAAGAATCGCCTCTTCGCCTTTGCCCTGGTGATCGGCACCTCCGCCCTGATGATTGTTTCCCTGCTGTCCAACATCGTCCTCAAAACCCTGCGCAGCGTACTGATCAACTTCAGTCAGCTGATCACCTTCATCGACCTGGACGCAGTCTCCCTCCTGAAAGACATTCAAATCGGCTTGACCTTTCTGACGCTGTACCTGGTCATCGGCGTCCTGTTTAAAATTCTGCCCTCCACCTGCGTACGCTGGAGCGACATCTGGCCTGGCAGTCTGGTGACCACCGGACTATTGGTCGCGCTGCAGCAGCTCATCAGCAACAGCATTGTCCGCATCGGCAGCCAGTACCAATCCTACGGATTATTGGGCGGCGTCATGGTGCTGATGCTCTGGCTCTACCTCACCTGCCAGATCTTCTTTATTGGCAACGTCTTCACCTACGTCTACGCCCATCTCTACGGCAGCCGCCGTGCCGTTGCGCCACGCGAACAGCCGGTTGAGTTGCCCACAGCGACTACCAGAGGGCTGGAATAGCTGCGCGGCTAAAGAGCAGGACACCGCCGCCCGCCTCTGTTTCGTAGGCAAGCTCCAGTTGGCCATCCTCCGTGATGCGGTAAGTTTCCACCCCTTCAAGGGCACGGAAATACTGAAACTCCTGCTCCCCAACCGGGGATTGACAGGCGCGACGGGTAGCCGCCGTTGGGCCAATTTTCAGGGTTCCATCGGTGCTGGTGTAGGTGCTGGTGTACCGATTGCAGCCCCCTGAACCTCCGAGGCGATCGCCCTCAAAGACCGCGGTAACTTCCGTACCGTCCACCGGCGGTGTGAGGTTATCGGGATCTCCCCAGCCCACCAGTTGCCAGCTTCCTTCCACCGATTCAGTTATTTGAGACAAATGGAAGGGAGATTCGAGGGCGATCGCCCCTGGCCAGGTTCCCCCCACGACAAAAGAAACCCCCAGCACCATCGACGAGAGCAGGTATTTCATAGTCAACTCCCCACCACGGGATGCAGCATTTTTTTTACAGCAAAATTCTACAGCAAAATTTTGCTGAGCAAAAGGTAAGACTTCTAGCGCTCACATTAAGGGGCAACCTTCTCAAAGTAGCTTTGAAAATAGTTTTTATAGACCGTTTGATCCAGGTAATAAAGAAACTTTTGGCGAAATTCTTCCAGGCATTTCATGCTCCACGGCTTAACGTCTCCATAATAATGAACAATCCAGGGATCGGCGTTCAACTTCCCAGGGCCAGGGCTATAGTTCCATCGAGGATCCAATTCTTCCCACTGATCGTTTAAGACAACGTTAAGACCAAATTGGTCATAGGAGTAGTGCTTGCCCGCACGCACCGCCTCTTCATTTTCCAAGCGGCACACAATGGCTCTTTTACTAATGTCTTGCTTGCGCCATTTTTCCAAATCAATCAAAAGTACACCTGAATTAAAGTACTTAGCCGTGGGGCTGATTCCCAACTCCTGACAATTGGAGATGGCATTGCCACAGGTTTCCAGAAAATCTTGCACTGCACCAACGATCTTCCCCTGCAGGTCAGTCTTCCAGAGATCGGCGATATTCCCTAAAACAATTAAATCAGCATCAAGGTAAATTACCTGACTGACCGTTTCCGGCAGAAGTTTAGACATCAGCAGCCGATAAAAGTGGCAGGAGAGCTGGGAATACCGGCTGGGGATCCCCAGCAGTTCTGTTACCTCTTTAGGGTCAAAGTCCAACCAGAAAATACGGATAAACTGGGGAGGAAATAGGCTGGCGAGAGACTGCTTTGTCGCCTCAAGAATGCCATCGTTGATGACATAGATGTCCAGAACCTCAGGGGAGAGGTGGTTTTTAACTAAGGACGTTAACATGGTGGCCATTAAGGGGACGTATTGTTCGTCAGAGCAACAAACAATACTAATCGAGTCCTGCTGTAAAGCATCCAGGGAAGAGGCTATCATTGTTTGGCCAATGCTGCTAAAAATCTTCTCCCAAATCTTATTGGGAAATTGACAACAAACACAAGTCAGATTAGTCAGCAATTTTGCCAATGGCGTATAGAGGGTGATGACGCACCAAAGTGGGGCGCACCCCGCCATCGCTTCGTTTCTTTATGGCCACCGACTTGCCCCGACGGAACTATTCAGCGCCAGTTGCCAGCTTCGTCGCTAGCAGCCTGCGCCGCCCACTACCGCCAATTCAGCCGACTGGTTCCCCTGCTGGATGGTCAGGGTGCCGCTGGGAATGCTGATGGACTCAATTTCGCCCGGTTCGCCCAGGGTAACCTCCACGGTGACAGTCGTTCCCCCGTCTGGACTGACAAACGTTTGTGAGGTGAACTGGCCATAGAACTCCTCGCCGCTTTGACCGGTGCGGGAAAAATTGACAAATTCCCCGTCAAGCTTCATCCACATAGAGTCGGCTTCAAGGCCATTAAAAAAGAGATTCGTTTCGGCAGGCGATGCCGTCCCTGGCAGCCACAGGCTCATGCCGCACCCTCCTGCACCCACGGCAAATAGTTCATCCACGGTATAGGTATTCACATCAGGCAATACCGTCTCCTCGGTGGACGGGGGCAAATCGCCAGGCTGGCCCGCTTCCGTCGAATCGGCGATCGCCCCCGGTACGGTTGACTCCGGCTCCACCCCTTCCGTAGCGACTGGCTGCTGCGACCGACAGGCCGACAGGGGTGCCACCATCAGCAGGGCGATCGCTCCCCAAACCCCAACCTTTTGTAACCCTATGAACGGCTTCCCCATACTTCCCACCTCCCTCCCTCTTTATTCTTCTTTATTTTCTCTGCTTTAAGTAGAACTGCATTGAAAAACGAAGGTTAGAAAACCGGTGGGGCGCTCCCCCGGTTTTCTAACATGAATTTAATTGTGCTGACCTACTTAGTTTGGTGGTTTTGTAGCGCAGTGCCCACAAACCACCCAGCCCCCAAGACGCCCCACCCAGTGCGTAAGTCCTGGTATTATCGCCGCCGATCGAGTGCCCGAATCAGCTGATCCGCAGCTTCCCGACCAAAGTATTCTTCAGTAAACGCCACGCTAGGCCCGGATCCATCGAAGCAAATTTGGGCTGGTTGATGACAACTGACCCCCGGCATCGGTTGAATAGAGATGCCCTGTTCCTGATAGCGCAACACCTCGCCCGCAGCATTGACCACACAGTGACCCGTGTCCTCCTGGGCAATGTGCCAGTAAACCGTTGCGGTGCCGTCCGCCTGCACTCGACCGGGGACAACATCCACCGCCGCAGGCGACAGGCCAGCATGGGCAGATGTGGAAGTGACATGGGTACGGCAGGCCCCTAACTGGCGCACCACCTGCGCCTCAGCAGGCTGGAGATTATGGAGCAAAACGACGGTCAAAAGATTTGCGGCAGCCACCGTTAACAGACCAACGACTCTCTTCATTGCAGGTTCTCAGCACTCATACACGACGACTTCAGGATTCTGGATAATAGCGCGATCGCCCCCTTGCCCAACCGCAACCGTATACGCTTTCTAGACTGTCCACCCCGCGATCGCGCCCTAAAACCCGCCACGCTACCGTTTAGCCGATAGAAACGGATCTCCTCACCCCCCCACTTCCGATACCGTCACAACCCGCAGTCGCCCCCTTTGCAACGCGCTACCGTACCAAAATAGTCCCCATTTCCCCAGGGATGTTCCCTACTCACCCACCCATCCACCCACCCATGCGCCCCATTTGGTCCGACCCCCGCCTCCCCGTCCTCGCCCTCCTCGCCACCTACCTCACGCTGGGCATTACCGTCCTGGGGTTCAACCGTTCGCCTGCGCAAATCGCCCTGGTGATCGCCACCGCCTGCCTGCTGGATATGGGCTTTCACTGGCTGTTCTGTCAGCGACGGCTCCTGTTCCCCCTGAGTGCCGCTATCACCGGCTGCTCCCTCAGCATCCTCACCAACTTTGCCCACGGCCTGTGGTTACCGCTGGTGCCGGTATTTCTGGCGATCGCCTCCAAATACTTGATCACCGTGCGGGGTCGCCACGTGTTCAACCCCGCCCTGTTTGGCATTACCGCCAGCTTGTTTATCTCCCACGGCATGATCAGCGCCTCCCCGGCCTACCAGTGGGGCGGTTCAGCGGCGATGGTGATGTTCATCGTCACGGCGGCGGTGCTGCTGTTTGCCCTGCGGATTCAGCGGACGGTGCTGATCCTCTCGTTTCTGGGACTGTACGCCCTGCAACTGCTGCTGCGGGCCTACCTCACCCAGCATCTGGTGCCGCCGGAGACCTTGCTGCTGGGGGCATTGACCTCCCCCGCCTTTTACCTGTTCACCTTTTTTATGATCACCGATCCGGCCACGGCTCCTCGCACGGCCAAAGGGCAGGTGGGCATGGCGGTGTTCATTGTCCTGGTTGACCTGTACCTGCACAAAATAGAAAGCCTCTCCACTTTCTTTTACGCCGGATTTGCCTACTTCACTGCCCGCTACTTGTGGCTGCGGTTGCAGGCATGGCGATCGCCCCAGTCCCCATCCGACCCCCGTCCAACCAGACCCCTGGCCTCTCCCTGGCTGCGGTGGAGCATGGTGGGCACCCTGGCCATTAGCGGTGTCTGGCTCTTTCAGCAGGGGGCGATCGCCCAAAGTCCCCTCACGCCCACCTTCCAGTTCACCCGGCTGGACACCGCCCAGGCGGGCATCTCCACCCACGACAGCGACATTCTGGAGCAGGTCGATCCCCGCATCCAGCCCGTGGGCAAGTGGCTCCTCTCCGTAGGGGATGCGGTGGCGGTGGCGGATGCCGATGGGGATGGTTGGCAGGATGTGTTTCTCACCTATCCCTTGAAAGCAGCGGGCGATCGCGCCGCCCTCTACCGCAATTTGGGAGACTTCCAGTTTGAGCGCATCCCACTGCCCGCACTGGACGAGTTGGTCAACCATCCGGACACCACAGGACTGCCCTCAGGAGCGCTCTGGTTCGACGCTGATAATGATGGCGACCCGGATTTGCTGATTAACGTCGGCTATGGCAAAACCCGCCTGCTGCAAAACCTCCAGGTGGAGACAGGGGAACTTTCTTTCCAGGACGTGTCCCAGGCGCGGGGCTTTGACGAGTATACGATTAGCCTCACCGCCAACGCCCTGGACGTGAATCAGGACGGTCAGTTGGAGGTTCTGGTGGGCAACGCCATGAATCCCTGGTTTCCCGACTATGATGACCCAACTCCGGTGAATATCTTTCACCTGCCGGAGGCGGAGTTTGAGGGCGATCGCCGCATGTTTAACCTGATGCACCGCAGTTGGCACGACGCCGACAATGGCGGCACCAACCTGTTCTACTGGAACCGGGGCGGCACCTTCGCGCGGCAGGACGTGGCACCCCTGGGGCTGGCGGGCCACCGCTGGACCCTGGACATCGGCACGGGCGACTTCAATGAAGATGGCTGGACGGATCTCTACCTGGCCAACGACTTTGGCCCCGACCAGCTTTACCTGAACCGCGAAGGAAAAACCTTTGAACCGATGCGCGGCTCCCTCGTCGGCTCGGTGGGCCACGATACCTACAAGGGCATGAACGCCTCCGTGGGGGACGTGGACAACGATGGCCACCTGGACGTGTATGTCTCCAACGTCCACGAACCTTTGCAGGCGGAGGGTAGCCTGCTGTGGCTGAACCAGGGGACGCTGGACAAGGCCGGAGCCGCAGGCTTCCACGACGAGGCGATGCGGCGCAATGCCCTCAACGAAAACCGCTTTGGCTGGGGCGGAGCCATGGGGGATCTGGATCGGGATGGTCGTCTGGACATCCTCCAGGCCAACGGCATGGTAGACAACCACTCCGACGCCCAGTACACCCCCACCCAAGATTCCCGCCGACCGGGGAAACTCGCCCCCGCCCACCGCTTCCAGCGCGACGCCGCTGATCCGGGTTGCCCCGACTACTGGTACTGGAACTCCCAGATTGCCCTGACGCCCCCCGACGTCCACGGCTACGCCGACCGCTGGGCCGACCTGCGGGGGCGCTGCATCTTTCCCTACGAGGCCAATCGAGTGTACTTGAACCGGGGCGATCGCTTCCTGGACGTGGCACCGCAGGTGGGCTGGACGGAACTGGGCAACTCCCGTGGCATCGCCCTGGCCGACCTGGACAACGACGGCGACCTGGACGCCCTGGTGACCCACCAGTTCGACCCCGTTTCCATCTACCGCAACGACACAACTTCGATTCAGGGAAAAGCGCCCCCCGACTGGATCGGCCTCCAGCTCCAGGGGGACGGGCGGCAGTGTAACCGGGATGCCGTAGGCACGCGGGTGGTGCTCGCCACGGCCAGCGGTCAACAGGTGCGGGAA
>JAYKGU010000254.1:0-7937 GCA_035285585.1 Synechococcales cyanobacterium | reverse complement strand
GGAGGGGGAGTTTCAGTCCCTGGCGGATTTGTGCGATCGCGTCGCCTATCCCAAAGACTCCCGCAGCGACTCCCGCACGGTGAACCGTCGAGCACTGGAAGCCCTGATCCAGTGTGGTGCCCTGGACAGCTTCAATGCCAACCGCAACCAGCTCATGCACGACCTGGAGGTGGTGCTGGACTGGGCACAGTCGCGAGCCAAAGATCGGGAGATTGGCCAGGGGAATTTGTTCGACATGATGGACGGCAATGGATCGGGTGGCGGCAGCACCAGCGGCTTTGAGTCTGCCCCCGCCGCGCCCCCGGTGGAGGACTTTCCGCCCCAGGAGAAGCTCAAGCTGGAGAAGGATTTGCTGGGCTTTTACATCTCTGACCACCCGCTGAAATCGGTGCAGAAGGCGTCTAAAATTCTCGCGCCCGTCAATCTGAACGAGCTGGAGGAGCAGTCGGACAAAAGCACCCTCAGCGCCATTGTGATGCTGACGGCGGTGAAGCCGGTGACCACGAAGAAGGGCGATCGCATGGCCATTGTCACGATGGAAGACCTGACCGGTTCCGTAGAAGGCGTCATTTTCCCGAAAACCTTTGCCCGCATTGAGGAGCACATCCAGCTCGACGCTCGGCTGATGATTTGGGGCAAGCTGGACCGCAGCCGCGACGAGCAAAGTCCGCAGATTATCCTGGATGACGCGGAACCCGTGGAGACGGTGCAGATGGTGATGGTGGAGCTGGAGCACCAGGTCGCCGCCGACATCGCCCACCAGCATCGGCTCAAGACCATCCTGCTGGATCACCGAGACGAGGACGGTCCCGGCAAAATCCCCGTGGTGGCTCTGATTACCGCCCATCACCAGCGGCAGTTTGTGCGGCTCGGTTCCCAGTTTCGGGTGATGGATGTGCAGGCGGCGGTGAATGCCCTCAATGCCCAGGGCTTTGTGGCCCGTGCTGCGGCCCTTTGTCCGGCCAATGCCTCTTAATGAATGAGCTAAGGTCGTGAATTTAATGTAGGGGCATGGAATTCCATGCCCCTACAGGTCGAACAATTACAGGTTATTTGATTCATGATCCTGAGGAGGTATTGGGGCGATCGCCCCCCACCTGCTCCCATGCCCAGGCCAGGCCAGCGCCGAGCGCCTCCGCCAGGGTGCTGATGAGCCGATAGAAGGTGACGGTGCTGATGAGAACTCCAGCGGGCACCGCATCCCCCAAGAGCGCCAGGGCCGTGGCTTCAAACACGCCAATGCCCCCCGGTGCTCCGGGCACCACCAGGCCCAGCATCCAGGCCAGACTGAAGGCGCTGAAAATCATCGGAACATGGGCCAGGGGGACGGGCGCGATCGCCCCCATAACCAGCAAAAACCCCAAACCCCGCAGTCCCAGAAATCCTAGCTCGCCCACCAGAGGCCGGAGGGGATAGCGGTGCAGTCGGGCGGCATCGGTAGGGGAGAGGGCGATCGCCCCAACATCATTTCTGGAGCCATCCTTTGAGCCTTTGAGCTTACTCTTCGCCTGACTCAGCTTCCACAGCAGCGGATTCAGCAGGCGGGGATGGACGATGGCCAGCCCCACCGCCAGCCCCAGGATCTGAAGCCCCCAGTTGAGCTGCCGGGCGCTGAGGAAGGCCACCAGCAGGGCGGCGATCGCCATCAGCAGCGCCTCCAGCACGACGCTCACGGTGGCCTCCGTGACGGGGATGCCCACCCCCTTTGCCGCCATTACCCGTCCGTAGAAGTGCCACACGTTCCCCGGCAGATACTTGGCGATGTTAGTGCGCAGGTAGGTGCGGGTGCTCCACGCCCCGGATGCGGCCTGCCCCAGATCCCGCAAAATCCACGACCACACCCAGCCCGACCAGACATGGGCCAGCAGGGTGACCAAGAGGGCGATCGCCAGATAGCCCCATCCCGTAGCATCAATGCGAATGGCGGTAACCTCCTGCCAGTGACGCCTCAGCGCCCCCACCAGAAAAAACAGCGTGCCCCCTAAAATGACCCACCGCAGATAGGGTTTTAACCGTGATCCAAGCTGTTTGACCAGGGACATGTTTCCAGGGATGATTCCACGTCAGTAATTCCAGGCGATGCTGGCTTAGTCTAGCATCTTCCCTTGAGACACCTTCTGGAAAAGGGTTCACCCCTTATCAAGGCGGCATGGTGTTTATCGGGTATCCATCTAAGCTGGGAAATCCTGGTTGGATAGGGAGTCAGAATCCAGGAGTCAGAATTCAGGAGGGAGCTGACTTCTGGCTCCTGACTCCTGAATTCTATTCTTGGGAAAGCTGCCCACCTTGAGTTGATAGCCATGTTTATCCGCAGATTTCGCAGATGTCGCAGATGGATCACGTCCCTGCCAATTCCCTATCTGTGGCCATCTGCGGCATCTGCGGATCATTTAACGCAATGATTGCTGGATTGCTGGCCACAGAGTGGTAGATTGACACTGGATATTGACTGTCGTGCCGCCGCGTTTTTAGTCAAGCAGGGAGGGATTATGTCCTCAGAGCCGCCCAATTCTCCGGAATATGACCCGTCTGTCGCGCCTCCGACCGATGGAGAAGGGGGCGATCGCCCCGATGCGCCAGCTCCCGATGGGTCCCCTGTCAGTGCCGCAAACGAGCCGATTCTCGCCTCCTCAGAGGTGGCTCCTGTCTCCCGAACCACTCAAAATGTTGTTCAGAATTTGTGGAATAAGGTACAGCCGCCCCTCACAGCGATTACGGTTGCAGGTTTGCGGGCGTCCCTGCGCGGCGTCGATTGGGCTATCGGTCGCCTGGAACCTGCCGCCCCATCCCAACCCTCCGGCGACGCAACGATGCCAAATGTCAGCCAGCCCTCAGCCTCCCAGGGGATCTGGAGCCAGGTACAGCCTAGGCTGGTGTCTGGGGGACTGCTGATCCTGATCGTATTAGGTCAGGGGTTGGGCGGATTGCTCAAACAGCTTGATGACAGCGCGACACTGCCCCCAGCTCTGATGGCCGCTGCCGCTGGAAATCCTGCCTGGAACCGAATTTCGTCCATCCTTCAGCAGCTCTGGCAGCGGTGGACGGGGGTGCTGGCATTTTTGCGCGATCGCCTCCCCGCCCTGCGACAGCTCTCCAACACGGCAATGACCACCATTCTCCTCGGCACCTTAGTCCTTCTATTCTGGATTACTTCCTCCCTGGGATCCGCGCCTGCTGCAGAGACAAGCGGCGAGCAACCCCTGCAACTGGCAGAAGGCGATGCCCCAACAACCATCGTCTCCAGCGACGACCTGGAGACGACCGAGCCAGCGGCATTGACGCCGGAGCAAAAGCTGATTGTGTCTTTGCAGGAGCAGGTTTCGGAACTATCTGCCCAGTATGCCGAAGGGTTGGTTCAGTCGGTGCAGGCCAATTTTCTTAGCGATCGCCTCACGGTGAAGGTAGAGCCAGCCTGGTATGACCTCGCCCCGCAGCGCCAGCGCCAGCTTGCCCGTGAAATGCTGGAGCGTGCCCAATCTCTCGACTTCCAGAGTCTGGAAATTTTGGATGTCGGGGGTGATCGCATTGCCCGCAGTCCGGTCGTCGGCTCAGACATGGTTTTCTTCAAATAAGCTGACTGGAGGGGTTTCCGCTTAAAGCGGGACAGGGTGAATTCACCCAAAATCTAAGCCTGTAGAGCGATTAGACCAGTTCACAAATCCAGCCCGCACCGGCGAGGACAGGGATCTCTAGTAGATGTTTCTATGCAAAGGATCCCAGACTTCCAGGAGATGCGGGCTTACTTGTATCTAATAATACTTAAGCTTTTGAAGAGGCGGAACCCAAATTCGCCAGGACACTAGCTGACAACAGCCGGGAATTCCTCATTATTCATCCCTTCACACGCTGGGGGCTAGAATTTACGGAAGCCTCACTACCGATGGATATACCTAGGATAATATTAATTTGTAGGTATTAAAAAGTACATCTTTTCACAGTCGTGTGTAGGATTACCTCCGATGGTTAACAAGCCAACTCTTCAAACTCCCAAAGAAGATCATTGCGTGCCGGTTCTCGGCGAAACAGGCGAAACGGTCGTGTATATATTTCCTGATGGAAATGCCCGCGTCCGGAAAGGAAAAGATCGCATTGCAAAGCAGCGGGCCGCCAGAGCTGCTGCTGCCGCTAAAGCCGCTGCCACCAAGCCTGCCGCCCCTGCTAAACCTGCTGCCCCTGCTAAGCCTGCTGCCGCCGCCAAAGCCGCTACTGTTGCCAAGCCTGCTGCTGCTGCTAAGCCCATTAATCCCAACCAACCGCCCGCACCCAGCTATATGGCCGGTAGGGACTTGGGAGCACAGCTACTAAAATCTGGAATTATCACGGCGATTCAGCTTGAAGTAGCAAAATATGACCAAAGCTCATCCGGCTTATCCCTCGCCGAGGTACTGCTGGCACGGGGATGGGCCACGGAAGAGGCGATCGCTTCCCATCTGGGTGCAGCCTCCTAATGCTTGCTCAGGCGGAAACTTTGGGGTGAATTCCTGAGGAGTTCACCCTAATTTTTATTTATTAGGACCTACGCACGGCGCGCGGCGTTCAAAAGTTCTGATGATTTTGTGGACACTGAGTACCTGTAAATTTTTTCCTAGAAATCACCTTAATGAGTTCGGGTTACTGCTTAAAGCGCGACAAGATTAGCGGGAAGGCGGGACGCAGCACTCCACTTTCCCGGCTTAAGCTGATACCCGAGCGGAATCTCATGCTTGCCCACAGGATTGGTCTGATTTAATGGCGGTTAGGGTATCCCAAAGCTCCTGGGTATGCAGCCAGCCAACGAAACCAGCATACTCACAGTTTTCCTGGGGAGAGGCAATAAAGACATGCTGAACGCCCATCCAATTTTTCCAGAGGCGAATGGTACGGTTATCGTTGAGCGTGAGAAAAACCTTAGCCCTAGGAAAATCGCGGTAGTGGCCATCGGTCATGCCGGGGACGGCCCGCAATTGCTGAATAATTGGTTCCGGATGGAGCAGGTTGCCAAGCTGATAGTCTTGCCAGAAGTCAAGAATGCTGAGAACCACGTTGGGGTGGGTTTTGAGGACGGGGTGGGAGAGGTTAGGGAGGCGAATGAACCAGGCATGGCTGATTTTGGTGGCCTCTACCGGAACCGTACCATCACTACCTCCATCAATATCCCCTGCAATTACCAGGGTGGGAATTTGGCTGGCAATTTGTTCAGCGATCGCCCGTCGACTCGTGCCCAAGTCTCTAGCAATGGCGATGCCCAGACCCAGGGGGTCGATTAGCCGCCCCAGATCTGAGCCGCCCACGGGAGATGCTACCAGCACCAGGGAGTGAACCCTTGGCCACCAGAGGGGATGCCGATGCAGCACTTCCAACCAGATCAGCCCACCCATAGAATGGCCAACAATTCTAATCGGCAGGGTAGGATGGGCCGCGAGGATGGCGATCGCCGTCTGCTCAACCTGCTGAATCAGCGGCTGAATCTGAATCCAGGTTTGGAGATAGCCCAGATTGGGAGCCACCACCAATGCAGTATCGCCAGCTAACTGTTGGGCCAGCAAAAGCATGTCGCGGTGGGTATCTGCCCATCCGTGTTGAGCAAAAAGAACGAAATCAGTGTTAGCAGCCATAGGTTGGATTGGATGCGGTGATTGGCGATCGCGCCAACAGTAAAGGTTGACATAGGAACCGTTTTGCCCTAAATCAACGTACTTTACTTCACCGCAAAGCGCCAACTTTGGTGCCCAGCGACCAGTGGGGCAATTTCCCTAACCGATGTCAGAGACTTCCGTGAAAACCGCTTCTGTAAGCTGATTTGCCCTTATGTTGAAAATCAAGGCGATTTTGGCTCCGCCGGCCTCTACAATCGCCCCGCTGGCGCTATTCGTGATGGTCAGATCTGAAAATTCTAACCCATCGGAGAGACCCAGCCGGTCTTCACCGACACGGAAGCCTCGGAAGGCATCAAACCCATTTCTGGCCTCAAGTACATAGATGTCTTTGCCTGCGCCTCCCTGGAGGGTGTCACGCCCCTTGCCACCTACCATCACATCGTTACCCTTGCCGCCCTTAATCAGGTCGTTGCCCTTGCCACCTACCAGGATATCGTTACCGTTACCTCCCAGTAGCTTATCGCTACCGGTTCCCCCATCAATGATGTCGTTGCCATCGCCGCCTACCAATAAGTCGCCCCCCTGGTCGCCCTGGATGCGATCGCGCCCGCTGCCTCCATTGATGAAGTCCTTGGACTTGCCCCCATTTAAGGTGTCGTTGCCCTGGTTGCCAAAGATAGAGTCCTTACCCGCATCTCCGTTAATCGTGTCATCACCGCCTTGACCATAGAGCGCATCACTGTCATCCAGGCCGTTGATGATGTTATTGTTGCCATTTCCCTGGAGCAGGTCTGACAACACCGTGCCCACAATGACAACGATATTCTCATCAACTGCATCACTGACAATGGGAGGGGGAGGTTCCGCTGTGGGTGGATTGTCTGGGGATGGGGAGCCGCTTCCATCGTTGCCCGTATCACTGCCGTTACCACCGGATGAGCCGTCGTCCGAAGAGCCGTCGTCCGAAGAACCGTCGTCCGAAGAACCGTCGTCCGAAGAACCATCATCCGAAGAATCATCATCCGAAGAATCATCATCGGGAGGATCAACGGGAGGGGGTTCTGGCTCCTCTTCGTCGTCAATGATGGTCAGGGTTGTTGTATTGTCTGCACCAATGAGTTCAGGCAACGACTCTGAAGTCAGCGTTAGCGAGAAGACTTGATCGCCTGTGAACAGGTTATCGTTGACCAGTGGAATGAAGAGCGTCTTCTCCGTTTCCCCATCAAAGAAAGTCGTTTGAAAGGGAATGGTGGTAGAACCGTTGGCAAAGTTAATGGTGGTAGCGATGCTGCCATCAGTACCATTTGTCCGCAGGAGTTTGACTTCAACGCTGCCTTCATTCTCAACGGCGGTAAAGCTTTCTGCTCCAAACGAAATGATCCCAGTGGCAATGGGGTTGAACTCAATGTAGTCAATTTCTGCCTGATCATTGCCAACACGCACCCCGTTAAAGGTAAAAACCTCGCCCCCAGTGAGCAGCTGGCGGTCAGACAGGTTGGCGTTCCGGAAATTTTGGTTATCTCGGTTAAGCAGGATGCTGTTCAGCTCTGTGCCATCTAAGGTGACGCTGACCTGGGCGCTACCTCCGCTCTGATCAAACAGCCTGGTTCGTACTTCATAAAATCCAATGGCAGGTAAGTCAAATGTGTAGGAGGCGCTGCCCGTATCTGCTGTTAATCGAACCACCTGATCGCCTGAGGCACGGCCCCGGAGACGCGTAGCGTAGTTAACATAACTAATTCGCTCAGAATTCTCAAATTCGATGCGTGTTGCCGCCATAAACCTGCCTCTTTGGGGTTAAAAAATTGTTGAGTTAGAGTGAAGAAATGAATAGGGAATCAACTCGGTCAGCACTGTTTTGCCGTGCCAACTAAGCCTTCTATAGCCCTACGGGCTAAGGGTTGAGTGTGGAACCCCCGCGACGCGGGGGTTCCACACCTCTTGAGCGTCCTAACGCGAAAGCGCAGCGCTATAAATGCGTCGAAAAGATGGGCGATCGCCCACCATTTTCAGAGCACCAGAAACCAGAGCCAACCACAGGTGGCTCATAATCAGCAGGCTGCTGCCGACAGCGGTTAACGAATGGGGTAGAAATACAAAATTCTAGAAAAGCTAGTATAAGTTACCGCTATAAATACAGCGAATCGACTTATAACTCCTGGTCAGCTACATTGACATGCACCTGATTTTAGATGGATATTTGCGTTGGCGTTTATACTGGCGAGACCCAAATTGTTACTCTGAAAAATAGAGTATCAAGTCCTCTGTAATATCACCAGACGAGCGTATCAGTCTTTACAGTTTTTTGACCTAAATAAGTAGGTCAGCACAATTAAATTCAGGTTAGAAAACCGGGGGAGC
>JAYKGU010000253.1:0-3674 GCA_035285585.1 Synechococcales cyanobacterium | reverse complement strand
ACAATCCAAATATGAGATTTTGTTTGTCTCCAGGTTGCCTAAAGCATTGCCCTTTGATCTTTCCCTCTCGCTGGCCCAGGCCCGGTTTCAACACCTCTTAGGGTGTGTATATCGCTGCAAGCTGAGGCGGGGGTTTCAACCAATACCAGTGTACCAGAAGTCGCCCTAAAAGGGCGAGGCTTGTATCCCATTATTTTTGGTCACCAACAGTCATCCCCCTTAAAGGGAAACTTGGAAGTCTATCAATTGTTTTATTTTTGGTGAATATCAATATAAACAGCCCATTCGTACACCAAGATCAGCATCGATAGCATTTCCCGACCTCAATTTATCGGTCTTTTTACCCCAGTGCAATCCGGCGGTTGCTTGACTATGGCCCTACGCTTTCGCGTCAGGACAATCAATAGGTGTGGAATCCCCACGTCGTACCCATGACGCCAATCTGCCCTCCCCCCAGCTCCCAGGACGGGCGAGGGGGAAGCCAGACCACAGGTTTTTGGCTCCCCTTTTACCACTAGAGGATCTGGGGGATGAGGGCAAGGGCAATGTCCATGCCAAATGACTGAGCCTGGAGCGAGAGACCCGATTTATCATTATTTCATTAAAAGTACGTTGATAATTTTGGTTGAAATCACTATAATTAATTCAAGGTAACCTCAAAAAAGCACTCAACGTGACGGGCGACCGACATGAACTATCAGCCATTGACCATTCGTTCCGATGACCGGAGCTTGCTGACCGATCTGTATGAGCTGGCAATGACAGCGTGTTACGTCAGTGAAGGGGTGGCCCAGCGGCAGGCCAGTTTCGAGCTGTTTGTGCGCAAAATGCCCGACGAGTTTGGCTACCTGATTGCCATGGGGCTGGAGCAGGCGCTGGACTATCTGGAGCATCTGCAGTTCGGCGAGGATCAGATTGCCGCCCTCCAGGCCACGGGCATTTTCGACCACGTACCCGACGCCTTTTGGTCGCTGCTGCAGACAGCCCAATTTACCGGAGATGTGTGGGCGGTGCCGGAAGGAACGGCCCTGTTTGCCAATGAGCCATTCCTGCGGGTGGAAGCGCCCCTGTGGCAGGCGCAGGTGGTGGAAACCTATTTGCTAAACGTCATAAATTACCAGACGCTGGTGGCCACCCGCGCCGCCCAAACCCGCGATGTGGCAGGGGATGAGGCCCAACTGCTGGAGTTTGGTACCCGCCGCGCCTTCAGTCCCCAGGGGGCGATGTGGGCTGCCCGGGCGGCGATCGCCGCTGGCTTCGACTCCACTTCCAACGTCTTAGCCGCCCTCAAGCTCGGCCAGAAGCCCAGCGGCACCATGGCCCACTCCCTGGTGATGGCCCTCTCGGCCCTCGAAGGCACCGAGGATCAAGCCTTCACTGCCTTCCTCAAGTGCTTCCCCGGTGCGGCCCTGCTGATCGACACCTACGACACGGTGGCGGCGGCAGAACGCCTCGCCAAGCAGGCGCAGTCGGGAGAACTGGACGTCAGAGCAGTGCGATTGGATTCTGGCGACCTGGTCAGCCTGTCCCAGCAGGTGCGATCGCTCCTCCCCGACGTCACCATTTTCGCCAGCGGCGACCTCAATGCCCAGGAGATCGACCGCCTCCGCCGTGCAGGGGCCACCATCAACGGCTACGGCATCGGCACCAAGCTGGTGACCGGCCATCCCGTCAACGGCGTCTATAAGCTGGTGGAAGTAGACGGCGTGCCCACGATGAAATCCTCCAGCAGCAAAGTCAGCTACCCAGGGCGCAAACAGGTGTTCCGCCAGCTCGACCACGGCCAGATTGTGGGCGATCGCCTCGCTTTGGCCGACGAACCCGCCAACGGCAACGTACCCCTCCTCCACCTGGTGATGCGCGAAGGCCAGCGCCTTTACCCCACCGAAGATCTGGGGGCGATCGCCCAGCGCACCCACCAGTCCGTCAGCAGCCTCCCTACCACCCTCCGCGCCGTACAGCGCCCCCAAACCCTCACCCCC
The DNA here is from genome assembly GCA_035285585.1 of Synechococcales cyanobacterium. Classification (GTDB taxonomy): domain Bacteria; phylum Cyanobacteriota; class Cyanobacteriia; order CAKZMO01; family CAKZMO01; genus JAYKGU01. The sequence goes on along the minus strand of JAYKGU010000253.1, from coordinate 1,692 downwards.
GACATCTCGCCCAATCTCAAGGAATTAACAAAGCATACACAGGCGCAGATTCGAGAGACTTATACTGGGTCGAAATAGTTAGGAAGGTAGAAGGCAGAAGGTAGAAGGCAGAAGGCAGAAGGTAGAATTCAACCTCCTGACTCCTGACTGCCGACTCCTGACTCCTGACTCCTGACTCCTGACTCCTGACTCCTGACTCCTGACTCCTGACTCCCAAACTCAAAACCCATCCACCCATCTACCCACTCTCTCACCCACCCACCCATCACCCACCCATGACCCAAATCGCCCTTTTCGGCACCAGTGCCGATCCCCCGACCGCTGCCCACCAGCAGATTCTCAAGTGGCTGTCCTACCACTACGACCGGGTATTGGTTTGGGCATCGGACAATCCGTTCAAAACCCACCAGACGCCCCTGGAGCATCGGGCCACCATGCTGCGGTTGTTGATTTCTGACCTGGAGCCGCCCCGGCCCAATGTGGTGCTGGATCAGGCGCTGAGTAGCCCCAGGGCGCTGGTCACCGTGCAGCGATCGCAACAACAGTTTCCAGAGGCCAATTTCACGCTGGTGGTCGGCTCTGACCTGATCAGCCAACTGCCCACCTGGTATCGCGTCGAGACCCTGCTGCAACAGGTTAAGCTACTGGTGGTTCCCCGTCCGGGACACCCGCTAGCCGCTGATGCCCTGGGTGGATTGCGCCAGATGGGGGGTGACGTGGCGATCGCCGATTTGACCGGGCTTCCCGTCTCCTCCACCGCCTACCGGGAGGCGGGCGACACCACGGGAATCACCCCCCCGGTTGAGGCGTACATTCATCGAGAGCAGCTCTACGCATGTCAGGACGTGTCCCAAGAAAGTCTGCGATAGCCGATCAGCCGCTGGCCGACTTCAAGGTGGGCGTGGACAACGTCATCTTCTCGGTTGATACGGAGCAAAATCGCCTGCTGGTGCTGCTGGTGATGCGGCACGAACAGCCTTTTTTGGGGCAGTGGTGCCTGCCGGGAACCCTGGTGCGGGAGGGCGAATCCCTGGAGGACGCCGCCTACCGCATGCTGTCGGAGAAAATTCGCGTCAATAACCTGTACCTGGAACAGCTCTATACCTTTGGTGGGCCGGGGCGCGATCCCCGCGAGGCGGAGGACAGCTATGGGGTGCGCTATCTGTCGGTGAGCTACTTTGCCCTGGTGCGCTATGCCGAGGCGGAGCTGATTGCCGATGGGGTGAGCGGCATTGCCTGGTATCCCCTGGAGCAGGTGCCCGGCCTGGCCTTTGACCATAACCAGATTCTGAAATACGGCTACCGCCGCCTGCGCAACAAGCTGGAGTACAGCCCCGTTGCCTTTGAGGTGCTGCCCGAACTGTTCACCCTTAGCGACCTCTACCAGGTCTACACCATTGTGCTGGGGGAGCACTTTTCCGACTATTCCAACTTCCGGGCGCGGCTGCTCAAATTAGGATTTCTTACCGACACGGGCTGCAAAGCCTCTCGGGGAGCCGGACGACCCGCCAGCCTCTATCGCTTTGATGCCGAAAAGTTTGCGCCTTTGAAAGATAAGCCCCTGGTGTTTATCTAGTACCGATTCCATGCGTAAGTACATGGCCATAAATAAAGCCAGTGGGGTGCCCCCCCCCGCAGGGGGGGCCCCCCACCCAAGCGGCGTTTAATTATGTATAAATAAATAAACCGTCA
>JAYKGU010000252.1:0-12651 GCA_035285585.1 Synechococcales cyanobacterium | reverse complement strand
CGTTGACTTGCCCAGCATACTATAGTAATATCTGGAACTCGCTTGGACTGCGAACCCAGTTGAGGAGACGCATGACTGAACTAGCCCAAACCTTACCCGCCTTTACCCTGCCAGACTTGGTTGAGATCCAGCGGTCTAGTTTCCGCTGGTTTTTGGAAGAAGGATTGATTGAGGAGCTGGATAGCTTCTCCCCTATTACAGACTATACCGGGAAACTGGAGCTTCACTTCCTGGGCAAAAACTATCGGCTCAAGCAGCCCAAATATAACGTCGATGAAGCCAAGCGTCGAGACAGCACCTATGCTGTCCAGATGTACGTGCCTACGCGCCTGATTAACAAAGAAACGGGCGAAATTAAGGAGCAGGAAGTTTTCATCGGCGATTTGCCGCTAATGACTGACCGGGGAACCTTCATCATCAACGGGGCTGAGCGGGTAATCGTCAACCAGATCGTCCGTAGCCCTGGGGTCTACTACAAAGCAGAGACCGACAAAAACGGACGTCGCACCTACAATGCCAGCCTAATCCCCAACCGGGGAGCGTGGCTTAAGTTTGAAACCGACAAGAACGATCTCGTCTGGGTTCGCATCGACAAAACGCGCAAGCTCTCAGCCCAGGTTCTCCTCAAGGCACTGGGGTTGAGCGATAGCGAAATCTTTGACGCCCTGCGCCATCCCGAATATTTCCAGAAAACGATTGAGAAAGAGGGGCAGTTTAACGAAGAGGAAGCCCTGATGGAGCTGTATCGTAAGCTCCGTCCTGGGGAGCCACCCACAGTTTCTGGTGGTCAACAGCTCCTGGATTCTCGCTTCTTCGACCCCAAACGCTATGACCTGGGGCGGGTGGGGCGCTACAAGCTCAACCGCAAGCTTCGGCTCAACGTCCCTGAAACGGTGCGGGTGTTAACTCCCCAGGATATTCTGGCGTCGGTCGATTACTTGATCAACCTGGAGTTTGATATTGGTAGCGTTGATGATATCGATCACCTGGGTAATCGGCGGGTGCGCTCGGTGGGCGAGCTGCTGCAAAACCAGGTGCGGGTGGGCTTGAACCGACTGGAGCGGATCATCCGGGAGCGGATGACGGTCTCTGATGCCGACTCCCTGACGCCTGCTTCACTGGTGAACCCCAAGCCGCTAGTGGCAGCCATTAAAGAATTCTTTGGCTCGTCCCAGCTTTCCCAATTCATGGATCAAACCAATCCCCTGGCGGAGTTGACCCATAAGCGACGCTTGAGCGCCCTGGGGCCAGGAGGTCTGACCCGTGAGCGGGCAGGCTTCGCGGTGCGAGATATTCACCCCTCCCACTATGGCCGTATCTGCCCCATTGAAACGCCAGAAGGCCCGAACGCCGGACTGATCGGTTCGCTGGCCACCCATGCCCGGGTTAACGCCTACGGGTTTGTGGAAACCCCCTATTACCCGGTGGAAAATGGGCGCGTTTTGAAGGACGGTGCTCCAGTTTATATGACCGCCGACGAGGAAGATGACTTCCGGGTGGCTCCGGGGGATGTCTCTACGGACGAAAACGGTTACATCCTGAGCGAAGCGGTGCCGGTTCGCTACCGCCGCGACTTTACCACCACCACCCCTGATGAACTCGACTATGTGGCAGTTTCCCCGGTTCAGATTATTTCGGTGGCGACCTCGCTGATTCCATTTCTCGAGCACGACGACGCTAACCGAGCTTTGATGGGGTCAAACATGCAGCGGCAGGCGGTGCCATTGCTGAAGCCCGAACGGCCCCTGGTGGGTACTGGACTGGAGGCGCAAGCGGCACGGGACTCCGGCATGGTCGTCGTGAGTCGGGTTGCCGGGGAGGTGGCCTATGTGGACGCTAATCGTGTCCGCATGCGAAGCGATAGCGGTGAGCTGGTGGAGTATGAGCTACAAAAATATCAGCGCTCTAACCAGGACACCTGTCTGAATCAGCGTCCGATTGTGTTTGAGGGCGATCGCATCGAAGCTGGCCAGGTCATCGCCGATGGCTCCGCCGCTGAAGGTGGGGAAGTGGCCCTGGGGCAAAATGTCCTGGTTACCTACATGCCCTGGGAAGGCTACAACTACGAAGACGCCATTCTCATCAGCGAACGGCTGGTCTATGACGACGTCTACACCTCCATCCACATCGAGAAATATGAGATCGAGGCACGGCAAACCAAGCTCGGCCCCGAAGAAATTACTCGAGAAATTCCCAATGTTGGGGAAGACGCCCTCCGTCAACTGGATGAAGGCGGCATCATCCGCATCGGTGCCTGGGTAGAAGCTGGAGACATCCTTGTGGGCAAGGTCACGCCCAAGGGTGAGTCGGATCAACCCCCTGAAGAAAAACTGCTGCGGGCCATCTTTGGTGAAAAGGCTCGGGATGTGCGGGATAACTCCCTGCGCGTGCCCAACGGAGAGAAAGGTCGGGTTGTGGATGTCCGGGTCTTCACCCGTGAGCAGGGCGACGAGCTACCCCCTGGTGCCAATATGGTGGTTCGCGTCTACGTGGCGCAAAAGCGGAAGATTCAGGTGGGCGACAAGATGGCCGGTCGTCACGGCAACAAGGGCATCATCTCCCGTATCCTGCCCATTGAAGACATGCCCTACCTGCCCGATGGTACCCCCGTTGACATTGTTCTCAACCCCCTGGGGGTGCCGTCCCGAATGAACGTGGGGCAGGTCTTTGAATGCCTTCTAGGTTGGGCGGCGGAAGTGCTAAACGTCCGCTTCAAGATCACTCCGTTCGACGAAATGTATGGCGAAGAGGCGTCTCGCCTATCTACCCATGCCAAGCTTGAGGAAGCGCGGGAGAAGTCGGGCCATGACTGGGTGTTTAACCCTGGCAACCCCGGCAAAATCCAGGTCTATGACGGACGCACTGGCGAACCGTTTGACCGCCCCGTCACCGTGGGTAAGGCCTACATGCTGAAGCTGGTTCACCTGGTAGACGACAAGATCCACGCCCGTTCCACAGGCCCCTACTCTCTGGTTACCCAGCAGCCCCTCGGCGGTAAAGCCCAGCAGGGCGGCCAGCGGTTTGGTGAGATGGAGGTGTGGGCACTGGAAGCCTTTGGTGCAGCTTATACCCTGCAGGAACTACTGACCGTGAAGTCGGATGATATGCAGGGCCGGAATGAGGCGCTGAATGCGATCGTTAAAGGCAAGGCCATTCCTCGACCAGGTACCCCTGAGTCGTTCAAGGTGCTGATGCGGGAGCTGCAGTCTCTCTGTCTGGATATCGTGGCTCATAAGCTAGAAACCAATGAGGATGGCACTAGCCGCGATATTGAGGTTGACCTGATGGCCGACATCAGCGCTCGACGGACGCCCTCTCGACCGACCTACGAATCGATTTCGCGGGATGAAATGGAAGAGGTCGAAGAGTAGTGGTTCGGTGAAGCGAGCAGGGTTGAGTTGATCAGGGCGGTGTGCTCTGGCGATCGCCTCAGAAATGAGCGCCACTCCGGTCAACTCACCCGCTTCACCGGCTGTCGTGGATACTAATCCCCATAAATCCAAACTCATAGGATTCAAATCAGCGATGCCGAAACTTGAACAGCGATTCGACTACGTCAAAATTGGTCTGGCATCTCCAGAGCGCATTCGCCAGTGGGGGGAGCGCACCCTGCCCAATGGCATGGTGGTTGGAGAGGTAACCAAACCAGAAACGATTAACTACCGTACCCTCAAGCCTGAGATGGATGGCCTGTTCTGTGAGCGGATCTTTGGCCCCGCAAAGGATTGGGAGTGCCACTGCGGTAAATACAAGCGGGTACGCCACCGGGGAATTGTCTGTGAGCGCTGCGGCGTGGAAGTAACCGAGTCGCGCGTGCGCCGTCACCGCATGGGCTATATCAAACTGGCAGCCCCCGTGGCCCATGTGTGGTACCTCAAGGGCATTCCCAGCTATATGGCAATTCTGCTAGACATGCCGCTGCGGGATGTGGAGCAAATTGTTTACTTCAATGCCTATGTGGTGCTGGACGCGGGTAACGCTGAAAACCTGAGCTATAAGCAGCTACTGACCGAAGACCAGTGGATTGAAATCGAGGATCAGCTTTACAGCGACGACTCGAAACTATCTGGGGTTGAAGTTGGCATTGGTGCAGAAGCTCTGCAGCGGCTCTTGCAAGATCTGGATTTGGAGGCAGAGGCCGAAAAGCTGCGGGAGGAAATTACCACCGCCAAAGGTCAGAAGCGGGCCAAGCTGATCAAGCGTCTGCGGGTGATTGATAACTTTATTGCCACCCAATCCAGCCCCGACTGGATGGTGCTGAACGTGATTCCAGTGATTCCCCCCGACCTGCGGCCTATGGTGCAGTTGGATGGGGGCCGGTTTGCCACCTCCGACCTGAATGACCTGTACCGCCGCGTCATTAACCGGAATAACCGGCTGGCCCGACTCCAGGAAATCCTTGCCCCTGAGATCATTGTGCGTAATGAGAAGCGGATGCTGCAGGAAGCGGTGGATGCCCTGATCGACAACGGGCGGCGGGGGCGTACCGTGGTCGGTGCCAACAACCGCCCGCTCAAGTCTCTCTCAGACATTATTGAAGGGAAACAGGGCCGTTTCCGGCAAAACCTCTTGGGTAAGCGGGTTGACTATTCTGGACGTTCGGTCATTGTGGTGGGGCCAAAGCTCAAAATTCACCAGTGTGGCCTACCCCGCGAGATGGCGATCGAGCTGTTTCAGCCGTTTGTAATCCACCGACTGATTCGCCAGGGGCTGGTCAACAATATCAAGGCGGCGAAGAAGCTGATTCAGCGCAATGACCCCAGTATCTGGGATGTGCTGGAGGAAGTAATTGAGGGGCATCCGGTGCTGCTCAACCGAGCGCCGACCCTGCACCGATTAGGGATTCAGTCATTCGAGCCAATCCTGGTGGAAGGACGGGCCATTCAAATTCACCCGCTGGTTTGTCCGGCCTTTAACGCTGACTTTGATGGCGACCAGATGGCGGTGCATGTGCCCCTTTCCCTGGAATCTCAGGCGGAGGCACGGCTGCTAATGCTGGCATCCAACAATATTTTGTCGCCAGCGACTGGACGCCCCATTATTACGCCAAGCCAGGATATGGTTTTGGGCTGCTACTATCTGACGGTGGAAAACCCGGATGCCACCCGTGGAGAGGGGCACTACTTTGCTAGCTTAGAGGATGCCATCGTCGCCTATGAGCAAAACCAGGTCGATCTGCATGCGTTTGTCTGGGTTCGATACGACGGCATGGTGGAAACGGATGACAAGGAAACCGAGCCGCTGGAGGAGCACCGAACGGACGATGGATTAGTGACAAAAGTCTACAAGTGGCGGCGTATTCGTGAGGATAGTGAGGGTAATTTGGTTTCTCAGTATATTCGCACCACGCCAGGCCGCATTATTTACAACAAGACCATTCGGGATGCCCTGGCCAGCTAGCGGGGAACGATGCATCATATCTGAGCTTTGTCTGAAGGGCGATCGCGACGCCGATTTGGCCACCAGCAGGAAAATCGCCTGACAGGCAGCTTAGTAAAGAGGGTGCGATCGCTCCATCCAGGGCGATAGACGGATTGACAGTGATTGACCGACACGCGCAAGTGAATAAGGGGCGAACTATATGATCATGGCAGACCAGAACCCAAAGCAAAAACCTGAGCAGCCCTTCGTCTTCAGGAACCGAGTGTCCGACAAGAAGCAGTTGCGGAAACTTATTTCGTGGGCGTTTACGAACTACGGCACAGCCCGCACAGCGCAAATGGCTGACGACTTGAAGGATATGGGCTTCCGCTATGCGACGCGGGCAGGGGTTTCCATCAGCGTGGATGACCTGCAGGTGCCTCCCAGTAAGCGCAAGCTGCTTAATGCAGCGGAAGAGGAGATTCGGATTACGGAAACCCGCTATGCCCGTGGGGAAATCACTGAGGTAGAGCGATTTCAGAAGGTGATCGACACCTGGAACGGTACCAGCGAAGAGCTGAAAGATGAGGTGGTACGCAACTTCCGCTCCAGCAACCCCCTTAACTCGGTTTACATGATGGCATTTTCTGGGGCACGGGGCAATATCTCCCAGGTGCGCCAGCTGGTTGGCATGCGGGGTCTGATGGCCGATCCGCAGGGGCAGATTATTGACCAGCCCATTAAAACTAACTTCCGTGAGGGCCTGACCGTTACGGAGTACATCATCTCCTCCTACGGTGCCCGCAAGGGTCTGGTAGACACGGCGCTGCGTACCGCTGACTCGGGGTATCTTACCCGCCGACTGGTGGATGTATCCCAGGACGTCATTATTCGAGAAATCGACTGCGGCACCGAGCGGGGCATCCCTATTCGCAGCATGACTGATGGTGAGAAAGTGCTGATTCCCCTGGAGGATCGCCTATTTGGGCGGGTGCTGGCCGCGGATGTCATCCAACCCAAAACGGGGGAAAAGGTTGCGGAGCGCAACCAGGATATCTCGGCAGATCTGGCGGAGGCGATCGCCAAGTCGGGCGTTGAAGAGGTGATGGTGCGATCGCCCCTCACCTGTCAGGCTAGCCGCTCGGTTTGTCAGCACTGCTATGGCTGGAGTTTGGCCCATGCCTACATGGTAGATTTGGGCGAAGCGGTGGGCATTATCGCGGCCCAGTCCATTGGTGAACCGGGCACCCAGCTCACTATGCGTACCTTCCACACGGGGGGTGTATTTACCGGCGAAGTGGCCCAGCAAATTCGCTCTCCCTATGACGGGGTAGTGCAAATTCCCAAGGCCAGCCAGATGCGAACCCGCCCATTTCGCACCCGCCACGGTGAAGACGCCCTGATTGCCGAGGCCAATATTGACCTCACAGTAGAAGCGGGGGAGAAAAAGCAATCGTTCACCGTAGCCCAGGGGTCTATTCTCTTTGCCCGCGATGGTGCGGCGGTGAAGAAGGGCCAGATTATCTCAGAGATGCAGATGACGGGACGATCCCGCAAGGTGACCGAGAAAGCGACCAAGGACGTAACTTCTGATCTGGCTGGGGAAGTAAAATTTGCCGACCTGGTGGCTGAAGAGAAAAAAGACCGTCAGGGCAACATCACCAGTATTGCCCAGCGGGGCGGCCTGCTGTGGGTGCTGTCGGGTGAAGTTTATAACCTGCCCCCTGGGGCGGAGCCGGTGGTAAAAAATGGCGATCGCATCGAATCCGGCAGCATCCTGGCGGAAACCAAGCTGATCACTGAAAATGGCGGCATCGTCCGCATCCCCACGGAAAGCGAGGGCAAGGGTGGCCGTGAGGTGGAAATCGTCACCTCATCGGTATTGCTAGACCAGGCACGGGTGATTGTGGAAGCCTACCAGGGTCGGGAGCAATATCTGATCGAAACGTCTAACGGTCAGCGCTTCTCCCTGATTGCCACCCCCAGCACCAAGGTGATGAACAACCAGGTGGTGGCGGAGCTGATCGACGATCGCTACCACACCCAAACGGGCGGCATCATCAAGTACTCCGGTGTTGAGGTAGCCAAGCGGGGCAAAGCGAAGCAGGGCTATGAAGTTGTTCAGGGCGGCACTCTGCTGTGGATTCCTGAGGAAGCCCATGAGGTTAACAAAGACCTTTCCCTGCTGCTGGTAGAGGACGGTCAGTATGTGGAAGCGGGGACCGAAGTTGTCAAAGACATCTTCTGCCAGAGCAGCGGTGTGGTGGAAGTGACCCAAAAGAACGACATTCTCCGGGAGATCGTCATCAAGCCCGGCGAGCTGCACATGGCGGATAACCCTGAAGATGTGATGTCGAAGGATGGGGCGATCGCCAGCCCTGGCCAGGAAGTCATTCCCGGCCTTACCGTCGACAACCTCCGCTATGTGGAATACGTAGAAACGCCGGAAGGGCCAGCCCTGCTGCTGCGTCCCGTCACCGAGTTTACGGTACCCGACGTGCCTTCTGTGCCCAGCCAAGACTCGGTAAGCGATGGATCAAGCCGCTCGATTCGCCTGCGGGCAGTGCAGCGGATCCCTTACAAAGATGGCGAACGGGTCAAGTCGGTCAGTGGGCTGGAACTTCTGCGCACCCAGTTGGTGCTGGAAATTGACGACGAAGCACCCCAGCTAGCCGCCGACATCGAACTGGTACCCGACGAGGCAGACCCAGATACCATGCGGCTGCAGATGGTAATTCTGGAAACACTCATCATTCGCCGTGACATTGTCGCTGACCAAACCCAGGGCAGTACCCAAACCCGCCTGCTGGTGGAGGATGGCGAGCAAATTGCCCCAGGATCCGTCATTGCCCGCACTGAGATCCAGTCAAAAGAATCGGGTGAAGTACGGGGGATTTTGGAAGGGGCAGAAGCCATCCGCCGGGTTTTGGTGGTGCGTGAAGCCGATCGCTTCACGGTTGACCTCAGTGGCCAGTCGCCGACTGTCAAAGTAGGCGATCTGATTGTGGCCGGGACGGAAGTTGCTCCTGATCTGGTTACCGAAGAATCGGGCCAGGTGGTAGAAATCACCGACTCCCAGCTGGTGCTGCGCATGGCCCGCCCCTATCGCGTGTCGTCGGGTGCGGTGCTGCACATTGACGATGGTGACCTGGTGCAGCGGGGAGATAACCTGGTACTGCTGGTCTTCGAGCGGGCGAAAACGGGAGACATCATCCAGGGTCTACCGAGGATCGAAGAACTGCTGGAGGCTCGCAAACCTAAAGAGGCTTGCATTCTGGCGGAGCGTCCTGGAACAGCTCAGGTTGTTTACAGTGATGATGAAACGGTAGAAATCAAAATCATCGAAGATGATGGCGTGGTCACCGATTATCCTCTAGGCCCAGGGCAAAACGTGATCGTCGGAGATGGCCAGCAGGTGGCAGCCGCCGAGCCGCTCACCGATGGCCCTGCCAATCCTCACGAAATCCTGGAGATCTTTTTCCGCATTAACCGCGAAACCCAGGGTATCCACAATGCCGCCCTGATCAGTCTGGAGAAGGTACAGACCTTCCTGGTGAACGAGGTGCAGTCAGTGTATCAGTCCCAGGGGATTGATATTTCTGACAAGCACATTGAGGTGATTGTGCGGCAGATGACTTCAAAAGCAAGGGTGGATGATGGAGGCGACACCACCATGCTTCCCGGAGAGCTGGTTGAGCTGTATCAAATCGAGCAGGTCAACGGAGCAATGGCGGTGACAGGCGGTGCCCCTGCTGAGTACACCCCAGTATTGTTGGGGATTACCAAGGCGTCCCTGAATACCGATAGCTTCATCTCGGCTGCCAGTTTCCAGGAGACGACCCGCGTTCTGACGGAGGCCGCCATTGAGGGTAAGTCTGACTGGTTGCGGGGTCTGAAGGAGAACGTGATCATTGGTCGTCTGATTCCAGCAGGAACCGGATTCAACGCCTATGAAGAACCGGCCACCTTCTCGGCAGATTCTGCCTATGACAACGGTGTGTTTGAAGGCGACCTGGATCTGAAAGACATGGTTCTGGACGATCGCACGGCTCGCACCTACGAACTGGAAGGCGGTCTGGATGTCTTTCCAGCGGATGGCGGGCTGATGCGCCCTGATCCGAATGATGAGGATGGGGACGATGACCTCATTGGTGGCGCTAGCTATGGCTTCACCCCTGGTTCACCATCAGACCAATCCTCCATGATTCTGGACGACGGCAGTGACCTGAGTGACATGACGATGGAGCCAGACCTCGACGAGAACGATGATGATATGGACTATTAGGGTTTCCGCTTAAAGCGGGACAAAATTAGCGGAACCGTGGGGCGCTAGCGTCTCACGGTTCTGCCTTGTTGGTAACTCCTCATGGCTGAGTATTTAAGGCCCAATCGTAATCCAAATATTTCAGGTCGTAGTCTCCAGACTGCAGGTAGTCGCGATCGCCCGCTTCGAGATACTGGCTAATGAAATTCAATACCGCCCGCTCCTTGGCGTTGCCGGTAAACCCGGTATCGGTGCCATAGGTGGGGATCCAGTCTTCACCAAACCAATCAAAGATAGCCGAGATGTAAACCCGTCCAGCCTCTCGGTCAATCCGCAGGCCATGGGGGCCGTTTAACCACTGCTCTACCTGGTCATCTAACTGGGCATCCAGACGATCTGCCGTGTAGACCTCGCCCCGCAGGGGAGGACAGCTTATGGCAGCACAAACCAGCGCCGCATGGATGCGGGGTTCATTAAACTCCTTTCGCAAAATTTGATGCTCAATCTCATCCAGGGTTTTGGACTGCTGGGCGATCGCCCATTTGCGCCCCCGCCAGACGCCGGAAATATCGCGAATGCTGGACTTGAGCGGTGTTTGATCAATAATGGACTGCAGCGTAAAGGAGTTGTAGGCATTTACCAAAAAGGCAATCTTCTGTGCCTCATCCCAGGCTTCATAGGTTTCAACAGTAACGGCTCCAAGTGAAGCATTGAACTGATCTAGGGTGGTGCGATCGGCTTGTAAATTCGTATAGTTAACCAATCCACTTGCATCGACGTAACGGCTCAAGACGTCCGTATAAAGGTCAGTTTGGTAGGCCTCATCGACCTGAGTCGGGTTAGCGGTTTCGGAAGAGGATAGAGTAATTTGGGAGAACGATAAACCACTGGAACAGCCCGATAGCGCCAGGAGCGCTAACACCAGAGCGGATTGCTTTAACCAACGCATATTTTAAGCTCCAGGAAAGTTGTCTCTAATCTTTTATTTCTGATCTCAACCGATATTAACGACCAGAAAGCTGAATTTTTCCTGAGCAGAGGCTGGGGGTATGTTAAAAAGGGCGATCGCCCTCCGTCTAAACGAACTAAATAAATTTCAGATGGGGATGCAGCAGGGAATAATGATGCACCCCCCTTGATTTCGCTGGGACTTTAGCGTCTGGGCGGCTGATTTACAGGCTTTGAACCGCTGAGGAGCTGTTTGAATGGCCATGCTTAAGCCTTGATGGCTCAAAACACGCTTAACGTAGTCTGAGCAGGATTCGCCGCCGTGTAATAGCCCGTGAGGACACGAAAACCCTTTTCGTGGTGAAATATGCACCCGATAAACGTCGAGGGAGGCGATCGCCACCTGAGTTGCCAGGGATTCAAAGGTATTAATTTTCATGGACTGAAGCCGAGGTAAACGTCATACGCTAACTTTCGTCTAACCCCAAGCCTGAGGACTCTATCAAGGGGGCTAATTTGTGGTGCGATCGCTCTTTATCTATTCAGGCTACGATCAAGGAGGCGAAGATGCTGATGGGAGGGAAGCAAATGGCAGATTCTGTTCGCTATGTCATAAGTGAACAGGGAAAATAAGTGAGTGTCTAATCGAAGTCGCCGATTTCCAAGATTCAGACGGTGAGTGCGGAGGGCGATCGCTCTATGACACTGTTCTCTTTGCAAGATAATGTTCAATATCGAGGTTGGTTGTCACCAGATCCTGTCGCCTATTCCAGGCTTGTGCCACTTCTTCAAACCATCTCATAATTTCTTGAGGCGTTTGAGGATGTTGCCCAGACAAGGCTCGCCGCTTCAAAATCCGTTGAATGGATTCGGCCATGTTCAGCCAACTGCCACCTAAAGGCGTGTAGAGCGGTAAAATACCATGAGCGCAAAGCCACAAAACTAACTCAGGGCTCTTATGCCCAGCTAAGTTGTCGCAAACTAACAGCATCTTCAAGGGGGGTAACGCTTCGGGCAAGGGGAAAGGCGCACTCAAGCCTTCTCGCCACTGCTGCCACTGCGGGTCAAGGTCACCGGCATTAATGGCAACGATAGGGTCAGGCAGGGTTTCGGCAATGGCTGCCAACTCTTGCTTCAACCAGGGATGCAACACTGCATTCGGACAGCTTTCCACCCCTTTGATGCGAACCTGACCATCTTTGGGATGAAAGAGGGTGAGCACCTTGGCAGTCCCCTCTCTGAAGTACTCGTGAGGATAAGTGTCTGGTTGTTGTTGAGGGTGCCAACTTTCGCCTGGATAAGGAACTGGGGAAAACGGCCCGGCTTCATCTTGACACCACACCGCTATGCCCATCTGCTCCGCCAGGGTGTAGGCCCGCTCAATCAAAACTTTTTTGCTTCAGCATCCGGGTCAACCACCTTGACAACACCTGCTTTGCGCTTGCGCATCACCTCGCCCGTCGCACACCAACTACGGTTCTTCTGCCAACTCCAACCGCACTCGTTGAGCACCTTCTGCAACGTGTAGGTGCTGATGGTGGCAAACGCTGGCTCAGAGCTTCTCAGTTTTCGCTGCAGCGTCGATAAACTCCAACTGGCCGTCCCATCCTCCAAGCGGTCGGGAGCCTGCTGCAGGGTGTGGACAATCTGCTCTCGCTTGGCCTGGTCGTAGACGACAGGGGGGCCTCCGCCATGCAGGGGGTACAGGGCACTTAGCCCTTGCTCATTGAAGCGTGATACTAACCTGGAAACCGCATCCCCAGAGCGACGTCCCACACTGCGAGCAGCATCTGTGTAGCTGAAACCTGCCGCCACTGCTAGCAGTAGCTTGGCGCGGGTGACTTAAGCAGCAGGGGCACTTTGGGACCGGCTCATTTTCTCTAGATACTCTCGCTCGACTTCGCTCAGGCAGCGCAGTGGAGCTTTCTGACGACGAGTCATTTCACTACCTCAAGCTACGATACTTCTATATTCGCTCATTTTGGTAATGGCTACAACCGTGCCAAATGACCCAATAGCTGAATCACCACACCATTGGGGTCTGTTACTTGAAAGAAACGTTCACCCCAGGGTTCAGT
>JAYKGU010000251.1:0-40983 GCA_035285585.1 Synechococcales cyanobacterium | reverse complement strand
GTGAACCAGGCCATGTGGGATTTTCTCCGATCCTGAGTGCAGTCCTGAGCATAGACAAACCGTATTGCGCGAATAATCCAGGCTAAGACACAAAATTTCTGCCCCAAGGTAATTGACAAAACCTGCGATGGAAGTCGTATGGTATACAAAGTTGTGTGGAATACAAATAAGTAGGTCAGCACAATTAAATTCATGTTAGAAAACCGGGGGAGCGCCCCGTCGGGGCGCTCCCCCGGTTTTCTAAACTTCGTTTTTCAATGCAGTTCTACTTAGTAATCCTTCAAGATCTGTCCAAACCCTCTGATGGGGTCTTTGGGTAGGTGCTAGCGGCGAAGCATTTGTCCGATCCTCAGGGGCGATCGCCCGCGCTGGCGGTTCGATGCTTCGTCTGGATGAACCGTGTTGTATGGAGGTCAAGCAACGATGGCCGACAGCAGGATGCAGGTCTGCCCGGTGTGTGGCGTCAAAATTATTCCAATGATTGGGGGCGATCGCGTCCTGTTTGCCGCTGGCCCTCCCGGCACCCGCTCCACCCTCTGGGTGAAGGTCTGCCAATATGCCAAAAAGCCAGGCTGCATTAATTCAAACCCCACGACAGCGGGTTAGGTGGCGGTATCGCTTAAGCCTCCCCGTCGATAGCAAATGCTAACCAGACTATAATGGTGTTAGACAGCGATCCCCGACGGAGGAGTTCCATCTTGCTGATGGTATCTGCCGCGCTTTCTTCCAGTTATTAACGTAACCCTGTTCACTCAACCTGCCCATCCTTCAGATCGGTGCATATCACCCGTTACCAAGAACGGTGACCCCGACGGGTAGGTTTCCACCACGATTCGTGATGCAAGAACCTACAGCCCTTTCCACGTCCGATTCAGCAACACAGCTCTACTCATCCAGTTCTACCAACAGTCTCAGGGGCATTGCCGTTTTCCTGGGAGAACGTCTCAACCTGCGCCTCTTCAACAATACAGAAAGTCTCGCGAGCGATCCCCTACTGGTGCGGGCGGGAGCCCATGGATATGCGGTGCTCTTTCCCTACGGGGTTGCGGTGCTCTTTGGTTTGGAGCCGGTCGAAGAGGTGGCGTTTCTGACCCAGCTCGAACCGCTCATCGAAGAAGAATTTGAATTCAAGTCCAAAGAAACGGAAGAGGTTGAGCTGCGGTTCGACCAGACCGGCACCGGACGCATCGAGAATGGCCGCATCTGGCTCCAAAGCTTTACCATCGAAATTCTCCAGCTCGTAGCCGATGTGCTGGCCAAGAGCGTGGTGCTGGCCCACTACGAAAACGGCACGGCCCGCATCTTTGAGCAAATTGAACCCTTTGCCGATGGGCTGCAGCGCCGCCCTAAAAGCGAGCAGTGGGGCAAAGTGCTGCTCAAGCAGTTGGGGCAAAACCTATCCATCCAGCACAAAATTGTCGGTCGGGTCGAAATTATCGACAAACCAGAGCTGCTGTGGGATTCTCCTTCCCTGGAGCGAGTCTATCTCAGGCTGGAAGACGAATACGAGATTCGGGAGCGGCATCTGGCCCTGGAGCGCAAGCTAGAGCTGATCTCCCGCACGGCGGAAACGGTTCTGGAGATGCTTCAGCACAACAGCAGCTTGCGGGTAGAGTGGTACATCGTTGCCCTGATCGTGATCGAAATCCTGCTGTCGCTGTACGATTTGTTCATCGCCTAACCAATCATCGCCTAGCGATTGTCGCCTGGAGCTAGCCTGAAACTTCGTTTAAGGCTGATCCAGGTTTGGGCGATCGCCCTAGGAAGCGTGGAGCACCCGGGGCTGATGATCGGAGGGCTTGGTCTGATACTTGACCATGTCCGCCAGTTCCTGAAGCTGACTGATGGCTTCTGCGCCTTCCAGCTTCATGAGTTCGCGATCGTCGCGCATTTCCGTCCAGGTAATGCCGTAGTCAGACACCAGGAAACGGATCAGGTGATCTTCCCGCAGGCTGACCATGAAAGATGCGCTGTTCATCCGTCCGCCACAGGTATAGCACGACGCTAGATAACCCCGTCGCTCTAGAACGATGGCGAGGGCCTGAAGATCCATCACAAGATCTTGGACGAATTGGCGATGCTGTTCTGCAAGTCTTAGAAACATGCTTAACCTCCTGTCACCACACTTGATTGTAGACGTTTTTAAGCATTTCTTAACATTTCATCATTTGGGAGGTTGGGTTGTGTAGCCCAATTCGCCTGACTGGCAGTACCCATTAAGGGGAAGCTACTGCCATGGGAGAATGGTAGGCCGGGTCTTTGGTATAGAGTGTTCGCTGTGTACGCTATAGACCCGAAGCTCTGGTTTAACAAGGCACCTATCGGTAGCATGGTGGAATTAGACAACCGCACTACCCTGATCAGCGATCAGCCAGGAAGCACAAAACCGTGCCAGAGAGAATTAGTCCGCTGTCGGCTGAATGAGCGCCTGTGAGCACCCGCTAACAAGAAAGCTGAAGATTTAATAACAGCTCTCATTTCTAGCCTAACCCTTCCGTCGATAAATGCCTATGCTTAACCAATAGCGAACGCTTATAGCTGGTTACACCAACTCGTAACTTCGATAAGGCCCTGGCCATGCAACTGTAGCTGGGTGAAAGCTTTGTTAAGCGATACCCAACCGTAGCCAATCGACTGCGGCGTAAACATCCCCTCTCAGGAAGTTTCTTCAAGTACCTGAGATAGATTTCCGTATGGATTGGCGAGTTTAGACCCAGTCTTCATAAAAGAGATGGCTAAGCTGAAACAGCTACAGCGTTAGGGTTCGCTCAGCTCCCACCAGCCCAGAGCTGGCCCAATGAATCGTACGGTTACCCAGCACAGAATGAGCAAGCCAATACCAATCCAGGCTCCCCGGTTGCTCCAGGCGACAAACTGACGGGCCTGACTCTTTTTAACGGGTAGCCATGGAAGAATGTTTTCTTCCTGACCATACTGATCACCCAGGGCTTCTTTACGGCGTTTTGCGTCACCCATATATCCTCCGTACTGGTCTGCGTATTCGGTCTGCGTCAATGCCAATGGCGATCGCTCCCACCGTTTTGTCTCAGTGGAAGCTCCGACATTCAGCCTCGATATTGATAATATAGCGCTACGCTTTCGTGTTAGGACGTTCAAGAGGTGTGGAACCCGCGCGTCGCGGGGGTTCTACACTCAAACCTTAGCCCGTAGGGCTATAGCGCTTCTCTCTCCAGGGTTAGCGGGTAGAAGACGGACGGGGAGCGGGATCAGGGAAAAGGGCCTGGAAATCGGCGTCGCGATCGCCCAGAGATTCATAGAAGAAGAAGGAGATCCCCGCCAGGGCGCGATCGCGCACCGCCTTCACCTGATCCCGAATGAGCTGGGTGGGTGCGGGCTGGTTCTTAAGGCCCGTGAGAATGCCGATCCCCATGGGAGAACTCCCGAGGGCTGTAAGTTCGGGCTGCTCCAGGCCGTTGACAAACGCCTCCACGCTGGCGCGATACATTTGCACCACCAGCTCGTCAATTAGCCCCTGGCGCTGCCAGGTGGCCCAGTCCTGCAGATACTGCTCGTAGGCGAAGGTAGGTGGGTTGGGGGAAAGAGAAATGATGCAGTCGGGCCTGACCGCCTTCACCGCCCGATGGATCTCAGCCATCAGTTGGGTAATCTGGTCGGCCCGCCAGCGCACCCAGGCCGCATCCTGGGGATCAGCCGGTGGGTTTTGCCCGTTATGGGTTTGCTGGTAAAGGGCGATCGCGCTGGGGTCGTAGCCAAACTCCACGGGCATGCCAAAGTGATCGTCGAGCTGGATGCCGTCCACGTCGTAGCGGGTGACCACCTCCAGGATTAAATCCACCATGAACTGCCGCACCTCCGGGTGGGTGGGGCTGAGCCACACGCGGGGATGTCGCCCCTGCATAAACACACGGCTGCCGTCGCGGCGGCTGGTGAGCCAGTCGGGGTGCTGGCGGGCCAGCTCGGAGTAGGACGGGGCCATCAGGCCAAACTCAAACCAGGGGATCACGGCCAGCCGGTGGCGATGCCCCTGCTCAATCAGCTCGGCCAGCGGGTCGCGCCCCTGCAGAGCCGGATGGGGATCGAGGGCCTCGCCGATGGTGCGCTGGGCGATCGCACTGGGATATAGCGGGTAGCCCCAATTCCACACGGTGGGATAGAGGGTATTGAAGTTGAGGCGGGCGAGGCGCTCTACCCCGGCCTGAACCTCGGCTTCGGAAAAGAGCACGCCGCTGTCAATATTGGTGAGCCATACCCCCCGCAGTTCTGCCTGGGGAGAATGTTGGGCGATGGAGGGAATGGGCGGCGGGTAGAGGGCGATCGCCAGCCCCATGGCAAACGCGACCACCAGTCGCCAGACCCAGCGCAGGTTTCTCATCAGTGCAGCCTCAGATGCGTGTTCGAGCTATTGTATCGTTACCGGAGGCTGAAACCATCATGAAACCAGCGCCTCCAGAGGCAATTACCGGCAAAACGGTGCTACAATCTGGCAGAATAGTACATAAGTATGAAGGCGTGAGCTGTCGGGCAACCACCCTAAATTCACGAACATTTCATATAACAGTTACTTATGAAAAGGCCTCAATCCTTGGGAAGGAGGGCAACAATTTGATCCACAAATTGCTGATGATCAACCACAGGCTTGGAGATGTAGGCGTCCGCTCCACTCTGCTGCAAAAAACTTTCGCGATCGCCCTGCATCGCGTGGGCCGTGACGAGGATAATGGGCAGGCTGGCCGTATTCGGGTCGGCTTTCAGCATCTGAGTAATTTTGATGCCGTCCACAGGCTTCCCCTGGTAAACACTGCGGGATAAGGACACATCCATCAAAATGATGTCGGCTCCGTGGGCCTGGGCAATCTCTAACACCTCCTCCACATCTTCTGTATGCTTGACGGACAGCCCCCCCCGTTTGGTCAAAATTTTGGAAAAAACCCGTGCATTAATCAGATCATCTTCCACAATCAAAACTGTTTTCATCGCGTTCCCCCTAATCTGGTTCCCAAATGACATCATTCCGGACATCGCTATGGGCAGGATTTCAGACCTTTATAGCGTTTTTCAATTGCGTGAGGTTCGGTTTTGGCGATGAAGGCGCGCTGCGGCTCCACCCCCAAAACTTTACCCGCGTGAGAAACGCCATCAATCGTCATTCAGGCGTTGTGATTTGATACTACCCTGGGACACCCCAATCAGGATTGCCACCCTAAACTTAAGCGATCGCCTGGTCTTCCCATTATTGACCAGATCGCGGATCCGCTTGGTAATTTCTCTAGAGTTGTCACCAGCTAAGAGTGCAGATCTCACGGTAAAATCAGTGGCCCAACCCAGGCGATGGTAGGGGCGATCGCCTACAGATACAGACATGACGTCCAATCCCCATCTACACTATCAACCAGAGGTTGACCCGACTCCACCGTCCATTTCCCGCTTTTTTACGCAATTTTTCATCGTCCCATCCCCCACTGTCCCATCCCCCATCGTTCCATCCCTCACCGTTACCTCGTCACTACCCGTCAGATTTTTTAGGACTATCGCTCATGGCCAGACAACTCAACATCGTTCCATCGGGGCACGTCATTCCCACCCCGCTGCATTCTGAAGTGCAGCGCTCCTATCTGGAATATGCCATGAGCGTGATTGTGGGGCGGGCGCTACCCGACGTGCGGGACGGGCTAAAACCCGTGCATCGCCGCATTCTCTATGCCATGCACGAGCTGGGGCTGACCCCCGATCGCCCCTACCGCAAATGCGCCCGTGTAGTGGGTGACGTGCTGGGTAAGTATCACCCCCACGGCGACCAGGCGGTGTATGACGCCCTGGTGCGCATGGTGCAGAGCTTTTCCAGCCGCTATCCCCTACTGGCGGGGCACGGCAACTTCGGCTCGGTGGACAACGACCCCCCCGCTGCCATGCGGTATACCGAAACCCGCCTCGCCCCCATCAGCAACGAGGCGGCCCTGGAGGAAATCGGTGAAGCCACGGTTGACTTCATCGACAACTTTGACAACTCCCAGCAGGAACCCCTGGTGCTGCCCGCCCAGCTTCCCTTTCTGCTGCTCAACGGCAGTTCGGGCATCGCCGTGGGCATGGCCACCAACATTCCACCCCATAATTTGGGGGAGGTAGTGGATGGGTTGATTGCCCTGATCGACCGCCCCACCCTGCCGGATGAGAAGCTGTTTGAGCTGATTCCTGGCCCCGACTTTCCCACGGGGGCAGAGATCACCAGCACGAAGGGCATCCGGGAAGCCTATACCACCGGGCGGGGCAGCATTCCCATGCGGGCAGTAGCCCAGTTTGAGGACGTGCAGACGGGCCGGGGCCGCCATCGCCGCTCGGCCATTGTGATTACAGAACTGCCGTTTCAGGTGAACAAGGCGAGCTGTATCGAGAAAATTGCTGAGCTGGTAAACCAGGGGCGGATTGAGGGCATTGCCGACATCCGCGACGAGAGCGATCGCGAGGGTATGCGCATCGTCATTGAGCTGCGGCGCGACGAGCAGCCCGAACAGATCCTCAACAAGCTGTATCGCCTGACGCCACTGCAAAGCAACTTCGGCGTGATTATGCTGGCTTTAGACAATGGCCGACCCCGGCAGATGACCCTGCGGGAACTGCTACAGGCCTTCCTCGACTTTCGGGAAACCACCCTCACCCGCCAGTATCGTCATGAGCTAGAGCAAACCCAGGGCCGCATTCATCTGGTGGCAGGGCTGCTCACGGCCCTGGAAAATCTGGACGAGGTGATTGAAATTTTGCGCAATGCCGCCGACGGTAGCACGGCCAAGGTTGAGCTGCAGGAAGCGTTTGACCTGAGCGATCGCCAGTCTGATGCCATTCTCGCCATGCCCCTGCGCCGCCTGACTGGGTTGGAGCGGCAAAAGCTGCAAACCGAATTCGACGAACTCACTGAGCGGGTGCGGGTGCTGGAACAGCTGCTGAGCGATCGCCACGAGTTTCTCAAAGTCTTGAAGAAAGACCTGCGGGCGCTCAAGCGCAAGTTTGGCGACGAGCGGCGCACCCGCATTCTCAGCGAAGAGGAACGGGAACAGGAGCAGGAGCGCCTGGAGGAAATTGCGGCGGAAGCGGCGGCAGAAGAGGAAACGGTGCTGGAGTTTACCCAGCAGGGCTATGTGCGCCGCAGCTCACCTAAGGCTTTTCAGCGGCGGCAGGCCAAACAGGGCGAACCCGAAACCCACGGCCTGGAACCCATTGAAGAAGACGTGGTGACGCAAGTCGCAAAAACCACGACGGGGCGAGAGCTGCTGATCTTCACCCGCAGCGGCAAGGCGTTTAGCATCACCGCTGACGAAATTCCCCCAACGCCGCGCAACTCGAAGGGCACTCCCGTAATCACCCTTTTGCCCGCCTCCGCCCAGACGGGGGCCGATCCGGAGGCGATCGCCACCCAGTTTATGCGCCCCGTAGACACCGACCCCTACGATCTGATTGTGGTCACCCAGCAGGGGCGTACCAAACGCATGGCCCTCTCAGAGTTCACTAACCTCACGGGCCGCGGTCTCACCGTGCTCAAGCTGAAGGAAGATGACGAACTGCTCACGGTGATGCTGGCCAAGCCCGACGATCAACTGGTGCTGACGTCATCAGGGGGGCGGATGCTGCGCGTACGGGTAGACGACCAGCAAATGCCCCAGATGACCCGCACCGCCCAGGGGAATATGGCCATGCGGCTGAGCAAGCGGGAGCAACTGGCGGGCTGCGTCGTGGTGGATGGCGACGATAGTGAGGTGCTGCTGGTGACAGCCCAGGGCTACGCCAAGCGGATGCAGGCCCGTGAGATCCGCCTGGGCAATCGGGGCGATTTGGGGGTCCAGTCCATGCGCTTTGCCAACAAAACCGATCGGCTGGTGGGCATGATAGCCGCCGACTCTGGTACCATCGTGACCATCTTTACCAGTGCGGATCAGCTTGCCCAGATCCCGGTAGAGCTGGCGTCTACGGGCGATCGCGACAGCTCGGGCAGCCGCTTGCTCAAGCTGCCCAAGAAGGAAACAGTTACTTCACTGGCGATCGTGCGGCCACCGGATGATGGCAATGGCGATCGCGACAGCGGCACCGACGATGAGGACTAGAAAAGAACGGTCGGTAGGGAAATTTATTTTTTGGGCGATAGCATCATCATCATGTTGCGGCCCTCCCGCTTGGGAGACTGCTGCACCTCGGCCAGATCTTTGAGATCGGTGGCGAGCTGCTGGAGCAGCACCTCGGCCAGGTCGGTGTGTTGAATTTCCCGTCCGCGGAACATCACCGTTGCCTTAACCTTGTCGCCGGATTTAAGGAACCGCTCGGCCTGCTTGAGCCGCACCTGGTAGTCGTGCTCCTCAATTTTGTAGCGCATCTTGACTTCTTTGACGTCAGACGTGTGCTGCTTTTTGCGGGCTTCACGGGCCTTCTTTTCTTGCTCAAACTTAAATTTCCCGTAGTCCATGATGCGGCAGACGGGTGGGTCTGCTTTGTCGCTCACGAGCACTAAATCCAACTCTTTCTCTTCAGCGATTCGGCGAGCCTCGATGGGCTTCATGATGCCGAGTTGAGCGCCGTCGGTGTCGATTACCCTAATTTCTGGAAAGCGAATGCGTTCGTTGATGGTGGGCAGGTCTCGTTGCTTGCGATTCTGCTGTCGGGTCAAAGCCATGGGCAAATGTGATGTTGTCTAGCGGATGAGTTGAATGACTATGAATTAACGACGAATGGTTACAGATTGTGTGCCACGGTAACAAAGTGTGGCGCTGTATAAAGAAAGGGATCACCCCAATCTGATCGAGCGATACCCAATATTCTAATCGATGGGTCAGGGTTAGACGACAGTCAGCATAAAATCGTTACCTCTTATTTTTTCCGGGGGCACGAAACCTGTTGGATCTATTCCGTTGCGTCTACTCACCTTTCCTGTCATTGGGAGGACGGCGATCGCCAGCAGGCTTGTTAGGCTGGAAAATACCGAATTTTAGATTAAGAGAAGGTTATGTCCTATCGACTGTCTGCCCAGGAGTCGCTTTCCCAGGGGGTGCAGCGGATTGCCTACGAGCAGATTGACGCCTCTATCCATGAGTTAACCGAAAAAATCAAAGGCGATCGCGGCAAAGCCATCCACCAGGCGCGCAAGCACTTCAAAAAGCTGCGGGCGCTGGTGCGGCTGGTGCGGGACGACTTGGGAAAAGACATTTATCACCAGGAAAACGCTTGCTTTCGCGATGCAGGGCGCGAACTGGCGGCGGTGCGCGACGCCCAGGTGCGGCTGGAAACCCTGGACGACCTCCGGGAGCATTACCAGGACTCCCTCGATGCCGGGGCGTTTCATGGTCTGCGGCAGACCATGGCCAACGACTACGCCGCCGTACGGCAGGAAGTTTTGGATGACGACGACGCGATCGCTTCGGTGGTTACCCAATTACAGTTAGCCCGCGATCGCATTGAACAGTGGCCCATTGGGGATAAATGGTCGGCGATCGCCGATAGCCTGCAGCGGGTTTACCAGCGGGGATATGCGGATTTCCGTCAAGCCGGTGACCAGCCCACCCCGAAGCATCTGCATGAGTGGCGCAAGCGGGTGAAGTATCTCTGGTATCACTTCCGCCTGCTGGCCCGCCTGTGGCCCGATTTGTTTAAGCCTTTGAGGAAGCAAACCAAACAGCTTGCCGACTACCTGGGGGACGATCACGATTTGGCCATGCTCACTGCTTTTCTGCGGGAGCAGCCAGAGCGGTTTAATGGCGCAGAGGACTTGGGTGTGGCCATGGCGCTGATTCAGCATCGCCAACTGGAGCTACAAACCAAAGCCACTTTTCTGGGAGCACGGCTCTATGCTGAAGACCCCAAAGCTTTTATGAAACGTATGAAAGTTTACTGGCAAATCTGGCAGCGGCAGCGGCAGCAGCCCGCCATCCCCATGCCCCAGCCATCGGAATTTATTCATGACCTACCGGCTGTTCTTTCATTTGATAGATGAATTCGGCGGCAAAAAATTGTTTGATTGGAAGTAGAGCCATCGTTCAAGAGTTCTAAAGAGTTCCCTAAGGATTTTCCAAGGGTTCTGGTCGGCTAGTCGTCAAGTGTTCCACCGGGTTTGAAAGGATTTAGGGATTGGTTATGACGGACGCAATGTTTAACGACACTCAGCCGCGATCGCTCGGTATGTTTGCTAACCGCGACATTGCCGAGACCGCTAAATCAAAGCTACTCCAGGAAGGCTTTGATCCGGCTTCACTACAAATAGTGGAGCAGCGCCCGTCATCCTCCCTGCCCACCCGGGAAACCCAAGCCGCAAAGAGTGCAAAAGGTGGGGCGATCGCCTTTGGGCTACTGGGGGCTACGGTCGGACTGCTGCTGAGCCTGACCGCTCGCGAGTATTTCGACATTGCCATTGCCGCGCCCCCCTTTCCGCCGATTTTGGCGATCGCCGCTGGTGCTTTCATTGGCGGTCTGGCTGGGGGCTTGATGGGAGTGGCTACGGGCGTGCAGATTCCCCAAGAGGAGGCGATTGCCCGCCATGACTACGTGATGGGAGAGTACCGACTTGACCTGAACGGTGGTTCAGAGGAAGATTTACGCCGCGCCCGTCTACTTTTGCAAAAGGAAATGAATCAGGGCGAACCCTAGCAAGCTTAAATTTTAATTTGGTTTTTATTTAAGCCGTTTGTTTCAAACCACCTTTAAATCGCGATATCTACCTAATAATTATGAGCTGGTTAGAAAGGATTTCAGTACAGGACATTCCCCAGGAGCATGATTCTCGCACCGAAGAAGAGAAGATGGGTCCTGGATTGACGGGTCAGTTCGACCGCGAGCTGCGGGAGAAAGCAAGCTTTCATAAACCTCCCGTTCCTCCAGAAAAGATGGGGGTAGAAGGGGAGTTTGATCCGGCAGGACTGGCCAAGCGGGTGGCGATCGCCTTTGATGCAGACCCCTTGATCAAAGATGTCCAGGATATGACGATTGTTCAGGTCAGCCGGGCCATTGTGCTGCAGGGTAAAGCGCCGGATGAATTAACCCTCCATCGCATGGTAGAAATTGCCAGTAAGGTAGACGGCACCGACGTCGTTGACACTAGCCAGGCCACGGTTACGGCAAATCGCTAAGACGAGTTCAAACGATCGGAGAACGCCATGAAAATCGTAGTCTTTGAAATCGAGAACTGGGAGCGCGACGCGTTCGAATCGTTAAACGCCGATCATGAGATTGAGTTTACCCGACACGCCCTCACCGCTGAAACGGTGCAGCAATACGCCGATACCGACATTATCTCTACTTTCATTTACTCCAGGCTCGATCGGGACATCCTACAAAATTTTCAAAGCCTTTCTTTGATTGCAACTCGCTCGACTGGGACGGATCACATCGATATGGACTACTGTGACGAGCAGCATATCCAGGTGTGCAACGTCCCCAACTATGGCGAAAATACCGTTGCCGAGCACGTTTTTGGCCTACTCCTCACCATCAGTCACAATCTGACGCAAGCCATTGACCGTACCCGTCGGGGAGACTTTTCCCTACAGGGGCTGCAGGGCTTTGATCTGCGGGGTAAAACCCTGGGAGTCATTGGTACAGGAAGCATTGGCGAATGCGTCATTGGCATTGCCAGAGGCTTTGGGATGAACGTCCTGGCCTTTGACGTAAAGCCCAGGAAGGATCTGGCAGATCGTCTGGGCTTTCACTACGTGGCGATGGCCGAACTTCTCTCCCAGGCGGACGTGATCACGCTGCACGTCCCCGCTATTCCCCAGACTCAAAACTTGCTGGGCGAAGAGGAGTTCAAGCAAATGAAAAAAGGCATGGTTTTGATCAACACCGCCAGGGGCAGCCTGATCCATACCCAGGCTTTGCTGCAAGCCCTGTCAGATGGCACCGTAGCCGCCGCCGGACTGGACGTATTACCGGAAGAGCCAGTAATGCGGGAAGAAGCCGAACTGCTGCGCTCGGTTTATCGAAACCATCACGATATGGAAACCCTGCTGGCAGATCATATTCTTTTGCGCCTCCGCAATGTGATTATCACGCCCCACAGCGCTTTCAATACCCGCGAAGCGGTGCAGCGGATTTTGGATACCACTGCAGACAATATTCAGTCCTTCTTAGCTAAGCAGCCCGAGGGGGCGATCGCCGCCTCCCGTTAGCCCCATTCTTCCCCCCAAAATAGCAAACCCCATCTGTAAGGAGAATCCCATGAAGGTTGGCATCAACGGACTCGGTCGCATTGGCCGGGCAGCATTGAAGATTGCCCTGGACACGCCAGACATGGACGTCGTGGCCATCAACGACCTGATTCCAGTGGACAATCTCGCCTATTTGCTGAAGTACGACACTGTGTATGGCCGCTTTCCTAAGGAAGTCCGTTATGATGAGCAAACTTTGATCATTGATGGGCAGAAGTATCCCGTCACCAGCGAGAAAGACCCCAGCCAGATTCCCTGGGGCGATCGCGGTGTAGACGTGGTGTTTGAATGCACAGGGGTTTTCCGCAAAAAGCCTGATCTGGAGAAGCACCTGCAGGCCGGAGCCAGGCGGGTCATTCTCTCCGCCCCCGCTAAGAGCGAAGGCATTGAAACCATTGTCCACGGCGTCAATCAAGCCTCTGAGCAGAACAGCCAGATCATCTCCTGCGCCAGCTGCACCACCAACTGTATCACCCCCGTGGTAGAAATCATGGGACGGCGCGTGGGCGTGAAGAAAGCCATGATGACCACCGTCCATGCCTATACCTCCAGCCAGGAATTGGTGGACGGCCCCAGCAGCAAGTTTCGCCGGGGACGGGCCGCCGCTGAGAACTTTGTGCCGACTACAACGGGAGCGGCGATCGCCACCACCAAAGTCCTCCCCCAGTACGAAAACAAGTTTGACGGCGTGGCTATCCGTGGCCCCGTCCCGGTCGGTTCCCTCACCGATATCACCCTGGTGACGGAGCGGGCGACTTCCGTGGACGAGATTAACCAGATCTTCCACGAAGAGGCTGGCGGTGAGCAGTACAAGGGCATTCTGCGGGCTTCCACCGATCCCATCGTTTCGGCGGACATCATTCAAGACCCCCACGCCTCCATCGTCGATCTCACCATGACCCAGGTGGTGGACGGCGACCTGGTGAAAATCATGAGCTGGTACGACAACGAGTGGGGCTATGCCGCCCAAATGGTGCGGGAAGCCATCAGCGTCCAGGAGCGCATGGCCGTTCCCGTGTAGGCATTCGTCCGCCTTGTGTCAAACCTTTGGGGATAGAACCTCCACCTGATACAATTTAACCAGTCACCAAGGCCGAGGCAGCCATTGAGGTTGGTTATGGTTTTCGCCAATCGCAAACCCCAGGTCAAGCAGAGCGATCCGCCGCGATCGCCCCGTGAAACCCTGCCCTCCATGTATGATCTGCCCAGCGAAGATCCGGAGGAGCCGGGTTTGCCTGACGATTTCCACGACCTGCAGCCCCAGTTGCTGAGCCGCACCCTACGCCTGAGCGGCTACACCCGCGACAACTGGTACACCGCCACCGACCTCAACCTGTACTACGACATCAACCACCCCCTCTGGCACAAGCGCCCTGACTGGTTCCTCGCCGTGGACGTGCCCCGCCTGTATGACGGTAAGGATTTACGGCGCAGCTATGTCATCTGGCAGGAAGGTAAAGGCCCCGACGTGGTGGTTGAATTCCTCTCCCCCGGCACGGAAGCAGAGGACCTGGGGCGCTTCTACACAAAAGACTGGAAGGTCGAGGACGAAGGGTCAGAATCTCCTCCCCCCCCTGAAAACGGCTCGGAGCAGTCTGTCACTAAACCACCCGCGAAGCTGATGGTCTACGAGCGCTACCTGCGGGTGCCCCACTACCTGGTCTACAGTCGCTACACTCGACGGCTGCGCCACTTGCGGCTGGAGGGCGGACAGTATCGGGAACAGTCGCTCAATGCCGAGAATCCCCTGGTTTGGTTAGAGGGTCTGGAGATCGGGCTGGGCATCTGGAATGGGGTATTTGAGGAAATTCCGGGGGACTGGCTGCGGTGGTGCGATCGCGACGGCAACTGGTTCCTCACCGACACCGAAGAGGCGCAGGCGCAGATCCTGCAAGCAGCGCAAAACCTTCTGGCGACGGGAATGGGCATTGATCAGGTGACACAGATTCTGGGTCTGTCGGAGGACCAGGTCCGGCAAATTCGGTAGACGGATTAGGGGCAAATGGTTGTTTGGCATACGGAGGTGGGCGATCGCTCACCTTCAGTCGATGATGCTTTGGGGAAAGAGCGTTAGGATGCCAGGTAGGAAAAAAATGCGATCGCCACATCTGCATTGCCCGACCCTTCGGTGAGGACCACATTATGACCGCGACTCAGGATACGAAAACGACCTATGTGCGCTGGTTCGAGGATTTGAACAACACCCACGTTGACGAGGTGGGAGGCAAGAATGCCTCTTTGGGAGAGCTAATCAGCGCCCTGCAGCAGGAAAACGTGCGGGTTCCCAGCGGCTTTGCCACCACCTCTGACGCCTACCGGGAATTTTTGCAGGCCAACCAGCTTACGGAAAAAATCCAGGCCCAGATCAATAGCCTCAATTCGGGAGAGAAGCCCCTGGCGGAGGTGGGCAAGGCCATCCGTCGTTTATTTTTGCGATCGCCCTTCCCCGATGCCCTGTCCGAAGCAATTCGTCAGTCTTACCAGGAGTTGAGCGATCGCTACGGAACAAAAGAAGTGGACGTGGCCGTACGCAGCAGCGCCACTGCCGAGGACCTGCCCGATGCCAGCTTCGCCGGTCAGCAGGAAACCTACCTCAACATCACAGGAGCCGACGAACTGCTGGACGCCTGCCGCCGCTGCTACGCCTCCCTGTTCACCAACCGGGCCATCAGCTACCGCAACGAAAAGGGCTTTGACCATTTGGATCTGGCTCTCTCCGTCGGGGTACAGAAAATGGTGCGATCGGACAAGGCCAGCGCTGGGGTGATGTTCTCCATCGACACGGAGACCGGATTTCCCGAAATCGCCCTGATCACCGCCGCCTGGGGCCTGGGGGAAACCGTCGTCCAGGGGTCGGTAACGCCCGACCAGTACACGGTCTACAAGCCACTGCTGGACAACCCCGCCCTCTGCCCCATCGTGGACAAGACCTGCGGCACCAAAGAAAAGAAAATGATCTACGCCCCCGGTGGCGAAAGTCAAACCACCAAAACCGTCAAGACCTCCGGCAAAGAGCGACAAGCCTTTGTTTTGAACGATCAGGAAATTCTCCAACTGGCCAAATGGGCGGTGGCGGTGGAGCGCCACTACGGTAAGGCTATGGACATGGAGTGGGCCAAGGATGGGGACACGGGCGACCTGTTCATCGTCCAGGCCCGACCAGAAACCGTCCAGTCCCAGAAAGAGTCAGGGGCGCTGAAAGCCTACAAGATGAAGGAACACGCCGAAGTGATTCTGAGCGGGCTGAGCATTGGGGACGCGATCGCCAGCGGCAAGGTCTGCCGGGTGCTGGACGTGGAGGACATCGACCAGGTGCAGGACGACAGCATCCTGGTGACGGAGATGACCGACCCCGACTGGGTGCCCGTGATGAAGCGGGTGGCGGGCATCATCACCGACTATGGGGGACGCACCTGCCACGCTGCCATCGTCAGCCGGGAGCTGGGCATTCCGGCGATCGTCGGCACCGGCGACGCCACCCACATCCTCAAAGACGGGCGGGAAGTGACCATCTCCTGCGCCGAAGGGGACGAGGGCAAGGTCTACGAAGGGCTGCTGGAGTACGAAGTTGAAGACATCAGCCTGGAAGACATCCCCGAAACCCGCACCCAGATTATGATGAACATCGCCAGCCCCGCCGCCGCCTTCCGCTGGTGGCAGTTGCCCGCCAAAGGCATCGGTCTGGCCCGCATGGAGTTCATTGTCAACAACATCATCAAAATCCACCCGATGGCGCTGATCCAGTACGACGACCTGGAAGACCGCAAAGCCTGGAAGCAAATCCGCGACTTGACCAAGGGCTACCAGGACAAGCGGCAGTACTTCGTGGAAAAACTGGCCCTGGGCATCGCCAAGATCGCCGCCTCCCAATATCCCCATCCGGTGATCGTGCGGATGAGCGACTTTAAGACCAACGAGTACGCCGACCTGATTGGCGGCTCTGAGTTTGAGCCGACGGAGTCTAACCCGATGCTGGGCTTCCGGGGGGCATCGCGCTACTACAGCGATCGCTACCGAGACGGCTTCGCCCTGGAGTGTCAGGCCATCAAGCGAGTGCGGGAGGTCATCGGCTTCGACAACGTGCTGATCATGATTCCCTTCTGCCGTACCCTGACGGAGGCCGACAAGGTGCTGAACGTGCTGGCGGACAACGGCCTGAAGCGCGGCGAAAACGGCCTCCAGGTCTACGTCATGTGCGAAATTCCCGCCAACGTGGAACTGGCGGCGGAGTTCTCCGAGCGCTTCGACGGCTTCTCCATCGGCAGCAACGACCTCACCCAGCTCGCCCTGGGGGTCGATCGGGATTCCGGCGAACTGGCCCACCTGTTCGACGAACGGGACCCCGCCGTGAAGCGCATGATCCAGCGGCTGATCAAAACCGCCAAGGAAAAGAACTGCAAAGTCGGCATCTGCGGCCAGGCCCCCAGCGACTATCCCGACTTCGCCGCCTTCCTGGTGGAGGAGGGCATTGATTCCATGTCCCTTAATCCCGATAGCGTCATTCAGGTAATCCAACGGGTAGCAGAGAAAGAGCAGCAGATTGGTGGATAGGGGCTTGGCATTGCCAAGCCCGCACAGCGGAGAAGGAGCAGCAGATTGGTGGATAGGGGCTTGGCATTGCCAAGCCCGCACAGCGGAGAAGGAGAGGTAGATTGGTGGATAGGGGCTTGGCAATGCCAAGCCCGCACAGAGAAGGTAATCGCACAGATCATTTAATTCCGGTTCCTTAATGGGTCGATCGCATCCACCCTCCACCCATCCACGACTACTGGAAGCGCGTCTTGGGGCGAATCTTCAATGGCTGTACGACCTGGCGATAGCAGTCGAGGGCTTGATCGAGTTCACCTGCCTGATCTAGCATTTGGGCCAGGGTGAAGGTGGGTAGGTCGAGGTACTGACGGTGTTCGGGGGCGTCGAGAAGGGCGATCGCCTGACGGTAGGCATCCAGGGCTGAGAGGGGCATCTCCTCCTGGTCGTAGATGTCTCCCAGCCACAGCAGGTTCATTACCTCACTGGCGCGATCGCCCAGATTCTTGCTCAATACCCAGGCGTCCCAGAAGTAGCACAAAGCCGCCCGCAACTGACCGTAGGCCTGATAGGCCAGCCCCAGCCAGGTGAGGGCATTGGATTCCTGGTGGCGGTCTTCCTGGCTTACCCAGATAGAAACAGCCTGCTCCAGGAGGGCGATCGCTTTGGGATAATAGCTTTGCTCATAGGCGGCCACCCCCGCATGGTAGATGGCCTCGGCTTCGGTTACTTCGGCTGCTTCGGCATCTGCATCATGCAGCAGGTTGGCCGCCAGCGTACAAAAGTGTCGGGCCTGGTCATACTGGTTCAGCCGACCATAGGCGACACCCAATTCTACGAGGGCCTGCCCTACCAACTGCTCATCATGGGTGGTGGCAAATGCCTGGACGGCCTGCTGGTAAAACTGTAGAGCATTTTCCATTAAATCCGCGTCCTGGCTAACCTGCCCCAGATAAATCAGGCTTTGGCCCCGCAGGGCGGCATTGCCCACCAGATTGGCTAGCTCCAGCGCCTGCCGGAAGCATGTCGCCGCTTGAGATCGCTGGCTGACCCGGTCTGTGGTCGTATCACCCAGGCGCAGGGTAGCCGCCCCGATACTGTTCAAAGCGTCTCCGATGGCGGCCAGATCCATCATGGCCTGACATTCCATCAGGTAGATCCGAAAGGTCAGGAGCGCATCGGCATACTGTCCCTGGTGGTAAGCCTGCCATCCTTTTGCTTTGAGCTGGGCGGCACGGGCGGCATGGCTGGGGGCGATCGCCCCTGTCCGACAAAGGCGCGATGGGGCCTGGCTGGAAGAGGAAAAACAGGATTGGATTTGCATAAAGTCTCCCAAGGGGGTGGGTCGTTTAACTGAACAAATCCATATAGTTCTGGGGGGAGGGGAGGTATGTCGTTGATTTTAGATTTGTGCTGATTCCCGGTGTGAACCATGGTTCTGCCCATAAACGGGTGGGGACAACACAATGGGAGTAAATACACTTAAAAAGTTTATGGACTTTAAAGGTTTGTGTGATTTTGAAAAGCGCGGGTATCTTAATTGGCATGTTAAAAATAACTGCTTAGAGTAAATTTCCCTGCTTCCGTACCTATGTCTATCCCTGCACCAATGCTACCGTCGGGCAACTTCTCGTCTGCAATTATTCGTAATCCCCTGGTGGTGACTCCCAATACCCCCGTGGTAGAGGCGATCGCCCTGATGGCGGAGGGGCGATCGCCCGCTGCTGCCCAGGAAAGTATTGAATGCCCGCAGGGGCAGCAGGGGTCGGCACGGTCAGGCTGTCTGGTGGTGGTGGAAGATGCCCAGGTGGTTGGCTTGCTGACGGAGCGGGATGTGGTGCGGCTCAGTGCCCATCAGCAACCACTCGATCGCCTGGTGATCCGGCAGGTGATGGCGCATCCCGTGGTCACTCGGCGGGAGGCGGCCTGTGACAGCTTGCTGGCCACGCTGCAGTTCCTCCAGCAGCACCAGGTTCACCATTTGCCGCTGCTCAACGAACAGGATTGCTTGGTGGGGCTGATCACCTGTGAAACGCTGCAGGCCGCGATCGCCCTTCAGTCGGTAGCGGTTGAGCAACCAGCGCCAGCCGCCCCGGTCGAACAGCCGTCCATAGACTTTGCCACAGGTGCTGGTGAAGAGCGGCTGGCCATGCCGCTGGGCAATTTGCCGGGTTATGTTTACCGCGCTCGCAATGACCCCAACTACACGCCCGAATTTATCAGCAGCGGCGTAACCGCTATCACCGGCTACCATCCTGACGAATACCTGGTTGAACGCTCCATTTCCTGCGGCCAGGAGATCCACCCCGACGATGCCCCTGGGGTTTGGGAGATTATTCAAAAGGCTGTGGGCGATCGCCAACCCTACGAATGCGAATATCGGCTGTTCACCAAAATGGGGGAAGAGAAGTGGGCGTGGGAGCGGGGACAGGGCATCTATTCTGAAGCGGGGGATCTCCTGTTTCTGGAAGGGTTTGTGACCGAGATCACAGACCGCAAGCAGGCTGAAATCGCCCTGCGGAAAACCGAAGCGCAATTTCGCAAGGCCCAGCAGATTGCCCATCTGGGCACCTGGGAACTGGATCTCCAGCACAAGACCCTGTTCTGGTCAGATGAGATTTACCGAATTTTCGAAATCGATCCCCAGCAGTTTGCGGGATCCTACGAACTGTTTCTCAATATCGTTCATCCCGACGACCGGGATCGGGTCGATGCGGCCTATCAGCAACATCTGCGCGATCGCACCCCCTACAATCTGGTTCACCGCCTGCTGCTACCCGATGGTCGCATCAAGTACGTCCAGGAACAATGCGAAACCCTTTATGCCGAAGATGGCACCCCCCTGCTGTCCCTGGGCACGGTGCAGGACATCACCAGCCTCAAACAGGCCGAACGACAGCGGGAGCAGGCCGAAGAGGCGCTGCGGCAGGTCACTGCAGGCACCGCGACGACGATGGGAGGCGATTTCTTCCCCGCGCTGGTCAGCCATATTGCTGAGGCGTTGGGGGTTCGCTATGTTTCCGTTTCCCAGGCAACGCCCGATGGCTTTAAGGTCATGGCCTTCTTTGCTGATGGGACACTCAACCCTCCCGGATTCCTACCCTACTGCTCAGTGCCCTGCTGTGTGCAGGCGCTGGAGATGGGCGAATGCTGTCACCCAGACGGCATCCCGCAGCTTTATCCAGAAAACGAGCTGTTTACCCGCCTGCAGGTAGAGAGCTATCTGGGCATTGGCCTACGCAATGCGGCAGGTGAACCCAGCGGTAATTTATGCGTCCTCCACGATCGCCCCTTACCCAACCCCGAATGGGCCAGAACCCTGCTGCGCATCTTTGCCGCCCGTGCCGGGGCCGAACTGGAGCGGTATCAAACCGCCCAGGCCCTGGAAGAACTCACGGCGGCATTGGAGCAGCGGGTACAGGAACGTACCGCCCAACTGCAGGAACGGGAAGCCCAACTGGAAGACCTCTTTGAAAATGCCAACGATTTGATCCAGAGCGTCTGTTTGGCAAATGGACGGTTTGAATATGTCAACCGGGCATGGCGAGAAACCCTGGGCTACTCCGAGGCCGAGGTGCCCCACCTGACCCTTTTGGAAGTCCTCCACCCGGCGTATCACGAGCATTGCCAAAACTTAATTCGGCAAATGCAAGGGGGAACGGTCTGCAAGCTCGACCGCATGGAGCTGATATTCTTCACCAAAGACCGGCGGGAAATTCAGCTAGAAGGCAGCCTCAACTGTCGACTGGAGGGCGATCGCCCTGTGGCCACCCGCGCGATCTTTCGAGACATTACCGAGCGCAAGGCGGCTGAACGGCAGTTGCAGGAACGGGAAGCCCGCTACCGGGCAGTCATGGATCACGCCAGCGACGCCATCATTCTGGCCAATGCGGCGGGCCGTTTGATTGAAGGGAATCGCAAAGCAGAGGAACTGCTGGGCTATAGCCGGGTGGAGCTGACCCACCTGCACGTCTCCCAGATCCATCCCCCCGACGTGATGGAGGCGGTACGCGAGCACTTCAGCGGCATTGTTCTCAATAACCAGGGGCCGTCGTTCGAAACCTTTGTGCTGCGGAAAGATGGCAGCCGCATTCCCGTTGACATTACCGGCAGTCGGCTGGAGCTGAACGGCGAACCCATTGCCCAGGGGATTTTTCGAGACATTCGCGATCGCAAACGGGCCGAAAATGCCCTGCGGGAGTCCCAGCAGTTTCTACAAACCGTGCTGGATACGTTCCCCCTGTCCGTGTTCTGGAAAGACCGCAACTCGGTTTACCTTGGGGCTAACCGAAATTTTCTCGAAGAGGCAGGGCTGGCCGCTGTAACCGACCTCATTGGCAAAACCGATTACGACATGCCCTGGGGCGAAACGGACGCCGATGCCTACCGGGCGGATGATCAAGAGGTGATAACGTCAAACACCGCCAAGCTCGGTATTATCGAACCCCTGCGGCAGACCAGTGGCCAGCAGATCTGGCTGGAAACCAATAAGCTGCCCCTGCACAACGTCATGGGGGAGGTGATTGGCGTCTTGGGAACCTTTCAGGACATCAGCGATCGCAAACAGGCGGAGCAAACCATTTGTCAACAGGCCGAGCGGGAAGCCCTGCTGCGGGAGATCACCCAGCGAATTCGCCAATCCCTGGACTTACACACCATCTTTGACACAGCCTGCCGGGAAATTCGCCAGATCATTCACGCCGATCGGGTCGCAATTTTCCAGTTCTATCCAGAGACAAACTACACCACTGGGGAATTTGTGGCTGAGTCGGTGGAGGATGGGTTGTCCTCTGTGGTCGCCATCCGTATCGACGACCACTGCTTTGGCGAAAACTACGCCCACCTGTATGTTCAGGGGCACCATTACGCCATTGATGATATCTATTGCTACGACTTAGGCAACTGCTACCTCGACATCCTGGCGCAGTTCCAGGTAAGAGCCAACCTCGTCATTCCTCTGTTCTGTGGCGAACAGCTCTGGGGATTGATGTGCGTCCACCAGTGCCGCAACCCCCGACAATGGCAGCAGGCCGAAATTGATCTGGGGCAGCAGCTTACCACTCAACTGGCGATCGCCCTGCAGCAGGCCAATCTCGTCCAGCAGTTGCAGCAAGAGCTTACGGAACGGCAACAGGCCCAGCGCCAGCTCACCGAACGCAACCAGGAACTTGCCCTATCCAACCAGGAGCTGATCCGTGCTACCCGCCTTAAGGACGAGTTTCTCGCCAACATGAGTCACGAACTGCGCACGCCCCTCAACGCGATTCTAGGCATGACAGAGGGGCTGCAGGAGGAAGTCTTTGGCAGTATCAACGAACAACAAAGAAAGTCTCTAATCACCGTCGAACGGAGTGCTTCCCATTTACTTTCCCTGATCAACGACATCCTGGATGTGGCCAAGATCGAATCGGGACAGATGGATCTGGAGTGTACTTCGGTTGCGGTCGTGCCCCTCTGCTCTTCCAGTCTGGCCTTTATCAAACAGCAAGCCCTGAAAAAGAGCATCCAGGTTGCCACCAGCTTCCCCCCCCATCTCCCAAATTTTTGGGTGGATGAACGGCGGATCCGCCAGGTGTTGATTAATTTGTTGACCAACGCCGGGAAGTTCACCCCCGAAGGCGGAAGAATCACCCTCACGGTATCTTTCTTACCCGAATCTGCGTCACCCGAATCCGCGTCACCCGAATCTGCATCAAATCCATCAGAGGTCGTGGCACAACCACCGCTGCTCCGCGTTGCCATCACCGATACGGGCATCGGCATTGCTTCAGAAAATATCAGTAAGCTGTTTCGCCCCTTCGTGCAAATCGATAGTGCCCTCAATCGGCAATACTCAGGTACGGGGCTGGGGCTGGCGCTGGTGAAGCAAATTGTTGAACTGCACGGTGGTCAGGTGGGCGTGACCAGTGAATTGGCAGCAGGGAGCTGTTTTACCGTTGATTTGCCCTGTGATCCGGCAACCCTGCCAGGGGCTGAGCAAATGGCGGCGATCGCCAGTTGGGATACCACTAGCAGTGCCAGTGCCGGTGCTGTAGATCCCAGCGCGTCCCCCCTCATCCTGCTGGTCGAGGATAACGAAGCGAATATCATTACCATTTCCAGCTATCTGGAGGTCAAAGGATATCGCGTTTTGCTGGCCAATAATGGCCAGGAGGCCATCGATGTAGCCCAGGCGCAACACCCAGACCTCATTTTGATGGATATCCAGATGCCCGGAATGGATGGGCTGGAGGCTATTCGGCACATTCGCCAGGATCCAGCTTTGACCCCGACGCCGATCATTGCCCTGACGGCTCTGGCGATGACGGGCGATCGCGAACGATGCCTGGCAGCAGGGGCAAACGAGTACCTTGCTAAACCGGTGAGGCTGAAGCAATTAGTCATCCTGATCCAGAGCCTCTTGCGGGCAGAGCGAAATTAGGTGGTCTGGAGGGGCGATCCTCAGGCGCGGCGACGGAGGCGGCGGAGTTGGGCGATCGCAAACCCGCTCACAATCACCAGAATCAGGTCAAAAGACAGGATATGGCGGGCGTAGCGGGTGTAGGCCGCCGGGTCATCACAGGCAGAGTTGGGTTCGGGAAAGCAGAAAAAGTAGTTCATTACCAGCCAGGGAAGGGTGCCGAATACCCACAGCACTGCCACCACGAGGAAGATCACCAGCCAGACCATTGCGCCACCGTCCTGAAAATTTATCTTAAAACTAAATTATCGCGATGCACCACCGTGTCGGCTCCTTCATAACCCAGGATGGCAAGAATGTCATCGGAGCGCCGCCCCCGGATTTGCTGTAGTTCCTGGCTGCTATAGTTCACAATGCCCCGCGCAATCTCACGCCCCGTGGCGTCACAGAGCTGAACGGCATCCTGCCGCTGAAACTCGCCCTCCAGCTCAGTGATACCCGCTGGCAGCAGAGACTTCCCGCCCTGCCGAATGGCGGCCACCGCCCCGTCATCCAGGTAAAGTTTGCCTGCGGGAATCAGTCCGTTAGCAATCCAGCGCTGGCGGGCGTTGAAGGGCTGGGGCTGGGGGGCAAACTGGGTGCCCAGGGGTTCGCCCTGGAGGATTTTGAGAATATTTTGGGGCGATCGCCCCTCCGTAATCACCGTGCGCACCCCCGCCGTGGTGGCAATCCGGGCTGCCTCAATCTTGGTGGCCATGCCGCCCGTACCCCAGGCCGAGCCGCGATCGCCCGCCTGCACGTTCAAGTCCACCAGTTGGTCTAAGCGCTCCACTAGGGTAATGGGCTGGGCGTCGGGGTGGCTGCGGGGGTCGGCGGAATAGAGGCGATCGACATCGGTGAGCATAAACAGCCAGTCTGCCGCCACCAGGCTGGCCACCATGGCCGAGAGGGTGTCATTGTCGCCAAACCGCAGGGCCAGCTCCTCCACCGCCACCGTGTCGTTTTCGTTGACGATGGGAATCACCCCCAGCTTCAGCAATTGGCGGAAGGTGCGATAGGCGTTGACGTAGCGACTGCGCTGTACCAGGTCGGTGCGGGTGAGCAGCACCTGGGCGATGGGCTGCTGCAGGGTGGTAAACAGGTCGTCATAAACCCGCATCAGCCGCCCCTGGCCCACGGCGGCCACCGCCTGCTTCATGGACATGGTCTTTGGCCGCTCTGCCAGCCCCAGTCGAGCGCAGCCCACCCCCACCGCCCCTGAGGAGACTAAGACGATGGAGTATCCCTGCTGTCGCAGATGGCTCAGGGTTTCCACCAGGGTGGCAATGGTGGAAAGGGCCAGGTGCCCAGTGTCGGGCTGGGTGAGACTGGATGTACCAATTTTAACCACCAGGGTTTGGGGCATGGGCGTTTGTACGGAGCAAATGAGGAAGGGCGATCGCGCAAAACGCCAGCCTTCTATCGGTGAAGGCTGACGTCCTGCAAGGTTTATCAGAGGTGGATTTATCCTGTAGGGTCTAATATGGGCTGACCCCATTGATCAGTGTCTTTTCTTATTTTGCATACATCCTCCTGTCAGTAGTTAAAGTCGTAATACTTTCTTTAGATTTCGAGATTCAAGGTTTTATGAAGAATGGCGTGAATTTGTAACAGAATGTTGCAGCGACTGGAGCGACACCCCCAGCAGTTGAGACAGCCAGACCTCCACGTTGCGAACCGGGTGAGAGCGCATGGCCCGCGCTGGGTCAACAATGGGGTCAACGAGGATGGTGAACATGCCCAGCCGGTTGCCCACCAGCACATCGGTAAAGAGGCGATCGCCCACCATGGCGATTTCGGGAAGCGGCAAATCCATCTGGGCGGCGGCGTAGCGGATTTTGCGGCGGGAGGGCTTGGAGGCCCCAGCAATGTAGGGCAGGTCAAGGGCACGGGCGATGGAGCCGATGCGCCCCTCGCTGACGTTGTTGCTGGCCAGCCAGAGCTTGACCAGGGGGCGAATTTCCTCAATCCACTGCCGCAGTTCGGCGGTTGGCTGACGAATGCCAAACGGCACCAGTGTTTCATCAACATCCAGAATGATGCCCTTGAGGCCGTAGGTGCGAATTAAGTCGGGCGTCAGACCCAAAATCGTGTCGCCTAAAATCAGGTCGGGCTGGAGTAATTTGCCAATGGCCATAGGAGGGGAGGAGAGTGAGGGACGGAAAATCTCTAGTCCAGCATAATCCAGTTGCCCACCTACCTGAGGCAAGGACTGTCCTGATATCGCACTAATGTAGAAATCCGCAGGAATTCGCCAAATCTTCAAAAAATCCTGATAGAGCCAGCAAATGCAGGCGAGCCAGGCAAATTAGCCTGCATAAGACACCGGGGGATGGGGGGTGTCATCTAGATAACAATAGAAACTCTGCTATTTGTGACGAAAGAATTTTCTTGCAGATCGCTTCATTATACGTCGAGACTTCCCCATAGCTTAACCTGTTCTTCAGGCATCTTCATGGAATCTTTATAAAAAAGAATGGTCGAAATAGCATCATGAGCGCCTTCTCAAATGCAGACGATAAATGCTGTCCAAATCAGTTGAGCAATCCTAGAGTCCCTGTCCGTATTCCTGGAGCATCATCTCCAAACGAGAACCCTTCGATCAACCCCTTTCCGGGCTAGTCGGTTTGCATGGTCTGACATCCACGTTTCAGTCAGAATCAGCATCCTAGCAGACAACCTGATTCTCTAACTATCAGTAAACCCTTTGCAGTGGCTGTGATTTTACTCGGTCTGTTGCCAATGTCAAGACAGGGGTTTGGTGTTAATTATTCATCGTCTTCATGGGAACTTCTTATTTTCAAATACTGCTGCAATCTATTAACGGAAGCTGTGCCATTACTTAAATTATTAATAAAAACTTCTTAACCTTCAGGTGCGACTGTAGGTAGTCGGAACGGACATTGTAAAGTATTCGTTTTGACTTGCCACTCCCCAGGCAGGTCGCAGGAATACTGAATTACCTGTCGTCAGAGTCAATTTTTCCTAAAGGTGTTAAAGATGTCTTCCGTTGGTCAAACAGCTTCATCCGTAGTCCAGCCCACTCTGGTCGGGTTTGCCTCCCTACCCGCCGATACCTTTGCCGAAGGGCCACCGTCCGGTGCCGACAACGGCAGCGGCCAGCCCATCTCTGGCAATGGTCGCACCGGCCCCTTCGATGGCCAGCCCATCCAGGGCTTTAGCGGTGTGCAGTTCGCCCCCGGCAGCGAGGGCGATGTCTTCTGGTTCCTCTCCGACAATGGCTTTGGTGGCCAGAGCAACAGTGCTGATTACCTGCTGCGGCTCTACCAGGTTGATCCAGATTTCGTTGGGTCTGAAGACGGTGACGGCAGCGTTGAAGTTCAGGGTTTCGTGCAGTTGGCTGACCCCAACGAGCTGATTCCCTTCGACATCGTGAACGAGGATACGAGCGATCGCCTGCTCACCGGAGCCGACTTCGACATCGAATCTATCGTCATCACCGGAGACAGCATCTGGATTGGTGACGAGTTCGGCCCCTTCATCCTGGAGTTTGGTCTGGACGGCGTGCTCAAGCAGGCCCCCATCCCCACCCCCAATTTCCCCGAATTCGTGGAGCTGGATACCCTCAACGGCCAAGCTCCCATAGTCATCGGCCACCGGGGTGCTAGCGGCTTGCGCCCTGAGCACACCCTGGAAGCTTACGAACTGGCCATTGAGCAGGGAGCCGACTTCATCGAGCCTGACCTGGTGGTAACCAAAGACGGTGTCCTGGTGGCTCGCCACGAGAATGAAATCTCTGGCACCACGGACGTGGCCGATCGCCCCGAATTTGCCGATCGCCAAACCACCAAGATTATTGATGGCATCGAATACACTGGCTGGTTCGTTGAAGACTTCACCCTGGCAGAGCTGAAAACCCTGCGGGCCACCGAGCGGATTCCTGGCATCCGTCCTGACAACACTGAGTTTAACGGGCTGTTCGAAGTTCCTACCCTGGCGGAAGTGATCGACCTGGTCAAGCGGGTGGAAGCAGAAACGGGTAAGAAAATCGGCATCTACCCCGAAACCAAGCACCCCACTTTCCTGGCCAAGGAAGGCACCTTCGTGGATGGCACCCCCATCAACCTGGACACCAGCCAGATCCTGGTTGACACCCTGATTGAAGAAGGCTTCACCGACCCCAGCCGCATTTTCATCCAGTCCTTTGAGGTGCAAAACCTGATTGAAATTCAGGCGCGACTGAATGCCGAAGGGTTGGGCGACATTCCCCTGGTGCAGCTCTATGGCGACACCACCGACGGTGCGAATCCTGACGATTCCTTCTCCTTCCCCTACGACATCCGCTACAACGTGGCCCAGGGCAATGACCTGGCGGCGATTTACGGTCAAGAATTCCTGGACACCGCCGAGAACCCCATCTCCGCGGATACGGTCTACGCTGACCTGGATAGCCCCGAAATGCTCCAGCTTCTGCGAGATCTGTACGCCGAGGGCGCTGGCCCCTGGAAGAACAACATCCTCCTGCGGGAAGCCATTGCTACCCCAGTGGATGGTAATGGCGACGGCGTTGCCCAAATCACCACCCAACTGACGGGCGAAATCACCTCGTTCATTGAGGACGCCCACGCGGCTGGCCTACAGGTTCACCCCTACACCCACCGCAACGAGGAGGTCTTCCTCACCCTGAATCCAGACGGCACCCCCCAAACCCCTGAGTCTGAGCTGGCCCAGATTTTCGCCATTGGGGCAGACGGGATTTTCACCGACTTCCCTGGCACGGGCGACCTGGTGCGCGACCAGATTGTGGCGGAATTTGTGCAGGCTGCCCAAAACCCCTTCCTGGAAGACCCCAGCCGGGCCAACCTGCCCACCTCCCGTGGCTACGAAGGCATGGCCTACAGCCCCGACCTCAAGACCCTCTATCCTATGCTGGAGGGGCCTGTCGTCGGTGACCCAAACACCTCCCGCCGGATTTACGAGTTCGACGTGGAGACCAGTACCTTTACCGACCTGATCGGCTTCTACGGGGTAGACGATCCGAGCTACGCTATCGGCGACTTCACCCCCATCAACGAAACCGAGTTCCTGGTAATCGAGCGGGACGGTGGCCAGGGCGAATCGGCAGCGTTCAAGAAGATCTTCAAGATCGACATCTCCAACATCGACGCAGACGGCTTTGTCGAGAAGGAGCTGGTGGTTGACCTGCTGGACATTGCTGACCCCGACGACCTGAACGGTGAC
This sequence comes from Synechococcales cyanobacterium, assembly GCA_035285585.1. GTDB lineage: Bacteria > Cyanobacteriota > Cyanobacteriia > CAKZMO01 > CAKZMO01 > JAYKGU01. Next base: position 12,660 of record JAYKGU010000251.1, on the reverse strand, counting down.
GGTGACACCACCTTTACCTTCCCCTTCGTCACCATCGAAGATGTGCTGGTGCTCGATGAGAACACCATCCTGGTGGCCAACGACAACAACTATCCCTTCTCCCTGGGACGTGGCCCCGACATCGACAACAACGAAATTATCCAGATCGAGCTGGGCGAGTCGCTGGATCTCGACCCCCGTCTGGGTGTGGCAGCTCTGACCAAGGAAATCTTCCAGGGCGACGATGGCGACGATTTCTTCATCGGCACCGATGGCGATGATCTGCTGTTTGGTGAAGACGGTGATGACGACATCCGGGGTGCGCTGGGTGACGACCAGATCTACGGTGGTGCAGGCAATGATGAACTGTCGGGCGATCGCCAAAGTCTCCGCAACGGCGGCGACGACCTGATCGAAGGTGGCGACGGCAACGACAGCATCTTTGGTCGCGGCGGCAACGACGAGCTGTACGGCGAAGCTGGCGACGATCGCATCTTCGGCAACTTTGGTGACGACCTGCTTGATGGTGGCCTGGGCAATGACAACCTCAATGGCGGCAACGGCAGCGACACCTATGTTCTCGCCGCGGGTGAAGGCACCGACACCATTCGGGGCTTTGACGCTTCCGAAGACTTCATCGCCCTGAAGGGTGGTCTGAGCGTGGATAGTCTGGGCATCACCCAGGTGGCGGGCGATACCGCTATCTCCTTCGGCTCTGAAACCCTGGCCATCCTCAAGTCGGTGGTAGCCGACGAACTGGTGGCAGCGGTGGATACCGTCTTCACCACCCTCTAGAATGACGTAGGGGCAAATGGCCATTCGTCCCTAAGGATCATGGATTTATAGCCCTACGGGCTAAGGTTTGAGTGTGGAACCCCCGCAGCGTGGGGGTTCCACACCTCTTGAATGTCCTAACGCGAAAGCGTAACGCCATAATAAGGTGAAATTCCTGGGGTAGGGGCATTGCCATGCCCCTACCGGTCGGACAATTTACAGGTTATTTAATTCACGATCCTAACAACCGTTTAACCGGGATTAAAATTTCCCCCAGAACACGCTTAAGTTGTTAACGAAGTGGCCCGCATCTCCTGGGTGCGGGTTTCTTGTTGAGTGGGGGCGATCGCTAGCTCAGCGATCGCGACATGACAACCTTCCCTGCGATACTGCGAATTGTTCAATGGGCACTCTAGGGGCGAGCCTGAATTCCTCTAGAAACTGGTAATTCCGCTATGGGCCAGCCTCGAAAAACTTCTCTCCGGTTAGTCTTAATTATTCCATTCGTCCTGGAAATCGTTGTAGCCGTGGGGTTAACGGGATGGCTGACCCTGAGGAATGGGCAAAAGGCGGTGGATGACCTGGCCATGCAGTTGGAAGCCGAGGTGGCCGATCGCATTCAGCAGCATCTAAATGATTATTTATCTACAGCCGAGCAAATTAATCAAAACAATGCTGAGGCTGTCCGATTAGGGCTGCTGGACATTAACAATCCCACCCAGCTTGGGCGCACCTTTTGGCAGCAGATTCAGGTCTATCCGTCAGTCAGCTACATCGTTTTTGGCAGTGAGCAATCCGGCGGATTTATCGATGCTGGGAGACAAAGCGACGGCACTATGGTCATTGAAATGACTGAAGGCTACGTTGCAGGCGACTTTCTCATCTACGCGACGGATCAGCAGGCTAATCAAACCACGTTACTGAGCCGCACCCCTGACTATGATCCACGGGGTCGCCCCTGGTACACCTGTGCCGTAGAGCAGGGGCAGCCGTGCTGGAGCAAACCCTACGCTCTGTTTCCCGATTTACTCCTGGCCATTACCTTCAGTACTCCGGTGTATAGTCAGGGCGATCGCCAACTTCAAGGCGTTTTAGCCACCGACTTGACCCTGGCTGGCATCGATGAATTTCTGCAAACCCTGCAGATTGGCCAATCCGGTGAGGCGTTTATCATCGAGCGATCGGGGATGCTAATTGGGACGTCAACCGACCAGCTCCCCTTCCTGCAAAAAAGCGCGGATCAGGAACCAGAACGCCTCAGCGTTACAGATATTCAAATGCCCTTGATTCAATCAACCGCTGCCGAGCTGTTGAAGACGTTTGGGGACTTCAGTCAGATTCACCAAAGCCAAAACTTGAGGATCAACTTTGAAGGGCAGCCGCAGTTTGTCCACGTAGCTCCTTTTCAAGACGAAGCGGGTCTGGACTGGCTGATTGTCATAACCGTGCCAGCGTCTGATTTTATGGCGCAGAGTAGGGCAAACACCCACAAGACCATCCTGCTTTGCCTGGGGGCACTGGGGGTTACCATCGTTTTGAGTGTGCTGACTTCCCGCTGGATTGCCAAGCCGATCGCTCGCTTAACGGAGGCATCACGAGCGTTTACGAATGGAGACCTGGATCAGCCGATAGATCCCAGCCGGATTGAAGAGTTCGATACCCTCGCCACATCCTTCGACCAGATGAGGCAGCAGCTCAAACAATCGTTTACGGATCTGGCTGAAACCAATGCCCAGCTAGAAACACGGGTTGCCGAGCGAACCAACGAGCTTTCCCAGGCGCTGGTTGATCTGCAGCGAACGCAGGCACAACTGGTGCAAACCGAAAAAATGTCGAGTTTGGGACAAGTCGTTGCCGGGTTGGCCCACGAAATCAATAACCCTGTCAACTTCATCCACGGTAATTTGAGCCATGTCTCCGAATATTCTCGGCAGGTTCTAGACCTGGTTGATCTCTACCGGCAGCAATATCCTGAGCCGACGCCTGAGATTCAGGCAGAACTGGAAGCGATGGACTTTCAGTTTCTCAAGCAAGATTTTCCCAATCTGCTCAGCTCGATGGAGACGGGCACCCAGCGCATTGCTGAAATCGTCAAATCTCTCCGCAGTTTTTCCCGACTGGATGAGGCGGCTTTTAAGGCGGTAAACCTGCACGAGGGTATTGACAGCACGCTGATGATTCTCCAAAATCGCCTCAAGCGGATGCCCAATTGCCCAGATATCCAAATCATCAAAGACTATGGGCCAATTCCTGCCGTCGAATGTTACCCAGGGCAACTGAATCAAGTGTTTATGAATTTGATCACGAACGCCCTGGATGCGCTGGATGAGCGGGACAGACTGCGATCGCCCGCAGCTATACAGGCCGATCCCAGCTATGTGCGAATCAGCACGACTTTTGCCCCGTCAGGTTGGGTAACAGTGCGGATTCGGGACAACGGTGTGGGGATGAATGCGGCGACGCGATCGCGCTTATTTGACCCTTTCTTCACCACCAAACCCATTGGTAAAGGAACGGGGTTAGGCCTATCCATTTCCTACCAGATCGTTGTAGACAAGCACGGAGGCACCATTGAGTGCTGTACGGCAGAGGAAGCGGGAGCGGAATTCATCGTAACCATTCCAACCGTACCCCCTACAATTCCCAGCGAGGGCCTGGGAACCCGGTGAAGCAGGGAATGTGTCAAGTTTCGTAACATAGATTCTCAGAGAAACCCCATCATTTTTGGGGCGCTGCCGCCTGGGCTAGCGCCACAGCCATGTCCGAGAACTCTGAAGTGATAAGAGAACATAACAAGTCGTTAAGAATATGGGGTTTACTTAGAGTGTTTTGACTTATCGAAACTTTAAAGAATTTTGAGATTGTCATTCTTGATACGCTTTGAAGTGCGACAGAAAGAATGGACTTTAAAGGCTCCTGTGGATCCAACCAGTAACAACCAACCTGCGGAGATAAGGCCCAACTCTCAGCCGTTTCCCTGGCTGCCCATCGCAGCCGCATCTTCCTTCACCCAGGCTGCCCCCATGACAACTGCACTCCTGAAACCTAAGGCGCATCCCCTCCCATCGACCCTATCTCCCGCTCCCCTGGCACTTCTGGCCCTTTTGCTGGCTCAATTTGCGATCGCCATCGGGGTCTTTTGCATTAAGATTTCCGTGACCGAAATTGGTTCCCTCAGCACCATTTTTAACCGCTGCTGGATTGCCGGACTCGTCTTCCTGCTCTGGCACCAGACTGCCCGCTTCATCCCTAAGTCTCCCCAGAGCGAAACAGAAGATTCCCCAAACATCCTTCCATCACACCCGCAAACCACCACCAGTTCGACCACCCAGCTATCCAGGAAAGCGATGCCCCTCTTTCTCATCGCTGGCGTCATCTGGGCAGCCTGTCTGGTGCTCTGGGCCTATTCTCTGGAGTACACCAATGTCGCTAATTCAACCTTGATGCACGATCTGTCTCCCCTGTTTGCCATCGTGCTGGGCTGGCTATTTTTCAAGCATCGCTTTAGCCAGCAGTTTTTGATAGCAGTTGGTATCACGGTGATGGGCGTGGTGGCGATCGGGTTTGAAGACTTGCACATTGGCATGGACCATTTACTGGGGGATGGCCTGGCGCTGTTGTCTGCGGTCTTCCTGGCTTTGTACTGCTTGCTGGTGGGGCATTTGCGATCGCAGTTTTCACCGACTATTATCCTGCAGTGGGTCTGCCTGTTTGGAAGCTTGAGCCTGGTTCCCGTCATCTTTGGGGTTTCAGGTACGTTCTGGCCCGTGTCTACTTTGGGATGGCTGGCGATCGCCGGTGTCGTTTGTTTCGCCCAAATCATTGGTCAGGGGTTAACGGCCTACAGCCTGAAGGAGATTTCTTCAGAACTGGCGTCCCTCTTTTTCCCACTGGAGGCTGTATTTGTGGCAATCATGGCCTGGATTGGCTTTGGGGAACACCTGACCGGCTTGAACTACCTGGGGTTTGGCCTGGTTCTCGTTGGCATTTATGTGGCCTTGCTCAGCCCTCCAGAGGCTCCATCCCATAACTAGAAATCACCTTGCAAACCTGGTGCCTTCCTATAGCGACGAGCGCTCACGGCTCAGCTTCAATGGGTAGACAGATACAGAACTCAGTGCCCTGTCCCAGTTCTGATTGAACTTTCAAACTACCCCCGTGTTTTTCTGCTACGATCTGACGGGCGATCGCCAATCCCAAACCTGTGCCTCGCCCAACCCCTTTTGTTGTAAATAAATGGTCAAAGATCTTTTCCCTGACGTCCGCCGTCATGCCTTTACCATTGTCTTGAATACACACTTCTACTTGATTGAAACTGATCCGCGTCCGAATTGTAATCTGTTGAGGATGCTTAAGGAAATCATCAAACGGCTGGATTTGCGCCATCTCATCAAACACGTCGATGGCATTTGCCAGAATGTTCATGAATACCTGGTTGAGTTGACCGGGGAAACATTGAACCAGCGGCAACTCTCCATAATCCCTGATGACCTCAATCTCTGGGCGATACTCATTAGCCTTGAGTCGATATTTGAGAATGAGCAGGGTACTATCTATCCCCTCGTGCAAATCAGCATTGACTTTGTGCTCAGTATCCGCACGGGAGAAAGTGCGTAGACTATTACTGATATTGCTAATGCGATCGGTGGCACCAGCCATCGAGTCCAGGAGTTTGGGAAGATCTTCACATAGAAAGGCTAGATCGATAGCTACTGCATTCTTCTGGACAGGATCAGCCGCATCCGGATGATGTTGTTGATAAAGAGCTAAATGGCCCAATAAATTCCGTACATACTCCTTGGCGTTGCCGATGCTACCGTTGAGAAAGCCAAGGGGATTATTGATTTCGTGGGCAACCCCGGCTACCAGGTTTCCCAACACAGACATTTTTTCACTCTGAATGAGCTGCAATTGCGAGTTCTGAAGGTCTTTAGCTTTTTGCTGGACTTCCTGTTCCAAATTCTGAGTTAAGCGCCGCAACTGTAGATGGGTCTTGACGCGCGCCAGCACCTCACGCTCCTGGAACGGCTTGGTGACATAATCGACCGCTCCTAATTCTAGCGCTTTGACCTTGTTATCCGTATCCGAAAGGGCTGTCATAAAAATAATTGGGATATCACAGGTCTCGGCATTGAGCTTCAACCTGCGGCAGGTTTCAAAGCCATCAATGCCTGGCATCATGACATCCAGCAAAATCAAGTCCGGCTTTTCCCGTGCGATCTGCTGCAGTGCCCTTTCGCCGCTGTTGGCGATCGCTACCTCCAGCCCAGCATCACTCAAGGCTTCACAGATCACCTCCAGGTTAGTGGGGGTATCATCCACAATCAAAATTAAGCCCGCCAGTGGACTACTCATCACCCTTTCCTCCCGCAACAGAATGCTCCGCAGCCAGATAGCGCTGAATCAACTGTTCAATTTGTCCCATTTGGAATTGTTTGGCCAGATTGAGAATTTCCTGGGCACATGGCTGGTAGCGCTGATCCTGATGCTTGAGTTGCTCCACAAGGGCGGTTAGCTGCTTGAGACGCCCTCGCTGTGCCAGCGACAACAACTGCTGTAGGACGTCCACAGAGGGAAGTACGTTTTTTTCAATCCTGTCTACTTTGGGCGTTGATGGCGGATCTGAACGGGTAGTTTCATACTGCCAGGTGAGCTGCAAGTGCTGGCCCAACGCCTGAAACAGTTCACTGGCTTGTACCGGTTTGGTTAAGAAATCATCCCCCCCGGCCTCAAAGCTCATTTGCTGATCCAGTTGGGTCACAGACGCAGAAGAGACGATAACTTTGAGCGATCGCAGCGACTCATCATTTCGGATTTTCTGCAGCATCACGAAGCCATCCATAACCGGCATGGATAAATCCGTGATGACGATATCAGGGCGGTTTTGCCGAATCTTGACTAAGCCTGCCTGGCCATCTTCAGCTTCGGTGATTAAAAAACCAAGCGGCTCCAGTAAATTGAGTAAAACGCTGCGATTTTCCCAGCGATCGTCTACCACCAGAACATGGCGCTGCGTCCCTTCGTAGCCAATGATTTGACCGGCAGCTTGAATCTGATTCTGGTGCCAATCCGCCGCCAGGGGGACAGTTACTTCAAAGGAGAAATCGCTACCAATATCCAGTTGGCTCTTGACCTTGATCTGGCCTCCCATTAGCTGAACAATCCGCTGGCTGATAGCCAGCCCTAAGCCTGTCCCTTCAGTTCTACGCTGCTGTTCGCCGACCTGTTCAAATGACTGAAAGAGTCTGCTTATGTCTGCGGGTGCAATCCCGATGCCCGTATCGGTAACCACGAAGCGGAGGGTGGCTATCTGCTCGGAATTTGCCTTTAGTTGCTCAACTCGCAAGGTAACTTGCCCCCGATCCGTAAACTTGATCGCGTTCCCTAAAAGATTGATTAAGACCTGACGTAGCCGCTTTTCATCCGCAGTAATGCCAACGGGCAGATTATCATCTGAAGCATAGCAAAACTCAATGCCTTTTTGCTCCGCTCGAACCTGGCAAATTTCAACAACGCCCTGCAAAAAGGACGGGAGGTGAATGGCTTGAGGGTTAAGTTCTAGTTTACGGGCTTCGATCTTAGACAGGTCAAGAATGTCATTAATCAACATCAAAAGGTGAGACCCACACTGGTAGATAATCTGAACCCCATGCCGTTCTTTATCAGGCAAACGTTTAGAGCGCTCCAGGATTTGGGCATAACCAAGGATACCGTTGAGTGGGGTGCGTAACTCGTGGCTCATATTAGCCAAAAATTCGCTTTTGGCCTGGCTGGCCGCCTCTGCCCACTCTTTCGCCCTGGCTAATTCAACCGTTCGCTCTTCCACGGTTTGATGAAATTGTTTAAGGGCATCGGTCATCTGGTTAAAAGTACTCGACAGCTTGCCGATTTCATCCATTGATTCCACAGGAGCTTTCGCCTCAAAGTCTCCTTCTTTGAGGCGGCTGGTTACTTCCGTCAATCGTAGGATAGGGCCAGCAATTTTGCGACGAGAGTACAGCGCAAACAGCACCCCCAGCCCCAGCGCAATGACCCCTAACCCCAAAGCTTGCCACTGTGCTGCATTGAGTTCCTGCTTTCCAGCCTGAAGTTCCCCAGCGAGTGCCAGTTGCTGATCTTCAACAATCGCATTCAGCAATTGCAGCATTTCCTGGGTGAGGGGTTCTGCCTGACTTTGAAATAGAAATAAGTCCTGGCGGAACTGATCGCTCTCGACAATCTGCACCACCTTTTCTGGCAGGGTGAGCATTGTGCTGCGAACCTGGGAGATTTTTTCGAGATGCTGCTGCTGTTCCAGGGTTAATTGTCCACGGCGGCTGAGCAACGCTTCCCAGGCCGCTTGGTTGTCCACCAGTGCCCCAGCATATTCGAAGCGAAAGGATTGATCCTGGGTCGCCACATAGGTTCGCAAGTTTGCCAGGAAATCTTTAAAGGAAACCTCAAACTCGACAACTGTTTTGAGTAAAGCTATATTTTCAGCGGAAGGGGGTCGGGCTGCCTGGGTTTTGAGTAGTTGCTTTGTTTCAGTTGTAATGATGGCAAAAACTGTTGAACCTTCTTCTTCCAGCAGGTTCAGGGCGGGTTGATTCTTTAATAAGTCATCGTGGAGTTCGAACAACTGCTCAGGTAGCTTTGCCCATGCCCCGTAAGTGTTTTGCAACTTCTCCAGATCTTTGAGATTTTTCTGTACAGACTGTGAGTTTTCTGTCTTAAGCAACGATTCCAGCTTAGCCAACTCAGCTTCAAAAGAATCTTTGGCGATGTAATACTGTACCCGGTACTCGGCCTTGCCCGTGACTAGATAACCTCGCACCAATGACAACATATTGAGCAAATCAGCCTGGGTTTTAGCCGAAGTCAAAGCGGCAGGCATTTGCAAATTCTGGGTCGTATCAATGCTCAAACGGGTAGCGGCGGCTCCAAAGTAGCTGCGCCCTGTAACTAAAAACGTTAGCGTCACGAGAACACCAAACCCCCAGTTGAGTTTGGTGCGGATGCTCATATTCTGCAGTCCATGATTGAGCTGCTTCAGCAGGCGGCTGTTGGGTTGTTTCAAGCGAGGCAGAGGTGCCATAGGAGGTTGCCGAGAGTAATCTACTCAGAAAAATTGGAGCAGCAGCGACGGGTTATGGGGTAACTGGGTTGGCGATCGCGAAGCTGGTAAAGCTTAGCTCACCCACTTTGTGCCATTGGTAGATTTCCTCTCGAAAAGCCTTCCAGTTGTCATAAATCTCTTTGAAATCAGCTTCCTTACGAGCCAGGTCTTCGTAGATCTCAAAAGCCGTTTTTTGGGCAGCTTGCATGATTTCGTCGCTGAAGGATAGGAGCTTAGTTCCCTGGAGCTGTAGCTTCTTGAGGGCTTTTCCATTGAGTGCGTCATACTTTGCCAGGGTTTTGATGTTGACCTCGGCAAGCACCGACTCCAAAATCTGCTGATATTCAGGGGGCAACGCTTCCCAGGCCGCCATATTGATGTGCAGGTCTTGAGAAGTACCCGGTTCCCACCAGCCGGGATAATAGTAGAACGGGGCCACCCGATTCAGCCCCAGTTTCTCGTCATCGTGGGGGCCAATAAATTCCGCCCCATCTAATTTGCCCTGCTCCAGGGCTGAAAAAATCTCAGTGGGGGGCACCTCAACCGGGTCTCCCCCCACTCCTCTAAAAACCTCTGCGGCTAACCCCAAGAGCCTGAACTTCAAACCTTGCAAGTCATCAATTGATTTAATCTCTTTGCGAAACCAACCTCCCATTTGCGTACCCGTATTACACAGGGGAATACTTTTAACCCCCAGCTTGCCATAGAGTTTTTGCATGAGTTCCAGTCCGCCGCCGTGGTACAACCAGGCATTTTGCTGCTGGGCGTTGAGACCAAAGGGCAAGGCAGAAAAGAAAGCAAAGGCTGGACTTTTGGAGCTGTTGAAGTGACTGGCCGTAAAGCCGCATTCGGCCCGACCTTCCTGAACCGCATCCGTTACTTCCAGCGGTTCAGCAATTTCACCGGGAGCATGGGGAATGATGACAAACTTGCCACTGGTTATCTGGTTAACCCGCTGGCAGACCAGTTCGGCTGCACCATACAGAACATCTACTGATTTGGGAAAAGCGATCGCCAAACGCCAGCGAACGGAAGGTAGGGATTGGATCGCCTCCTGCGCTGTGGGGTTAGTTGCAACGGTTTGGCTGCAGGCCACCAGGGCTGAAGCCGTCAGAGCACTGGTGACACCATAATCCAAAATTTGTCTACGTTTCATGGTTCTGTCTGGACGAAATGGTCACAAAAAACAGTGTAATTTGAAGTGACAGGAAGTACAGATAGGCTGGTTTATTATTCCTCCGAACCTAGTAATCCCGAAGGCAGTCCAAACTTAACATAAAATTAGAAAATATTTGCGGACAAAAGTTAATAAATCGCTTTAATAGGGTGCTATGACGCCTCGTCAAAATTCTTCAAAAGCGCCCATGGTTTTCCTGATTCTAATCAGGCATCCTGAACTTAAAAGCCCAGTTGTTCCGATACTTGAACGGATGCGGCATTAGCCATAAGTAGAACTGCATTGAAAAACGAAGATTAGAAAGCTAGGGGAGCGCCCCCAGCGAAGGACGCACCCAAAAAAATAATCAAATAGCCTGACGATCGCTTCAATGGCGATCGCCCCCCTTTATGGGCAGATGCGATCGCCCCCTCATTCATTGAAGCGATCGCCATGTTTATCGACTGCAAGCAGCTTCTAAGCTAGAAGCCTGTTTAGAATCGTCACTTTCATCAATTGAACAATTCTGATACCGAGATGTCAAAGCCAGTGGACAATCTCAGCATCAGAACGAGTTTGATGCGCTGAAAAAGCGCTGAACTCAACCAGGAGAAGGATTTTCCTGTTCCCTATTGACCCCGTCCGCCTTAGGGACTATGTTGTACGGCGATCGCCATCGATAGATCAAAAGATTATATGGCAATGCAATCAACAAATAATGACTATCGGCTGAGAACGTTGTCCAGCGCCAATCACCTGACAAATCGGAAAACTCAATGACTTGCTTAACCTGTTGTTCGCTATTCAAAACAATCAGTCTATCTTGGCTTGGTTCCAGAGACAGTTGATCGCCAAGCTCATTGGTCACCGAAAATCGAAGCCGTATAACGTTGCCCATTACCCGCCGCAGATAACCTTTGCCTCATGGCTGATCATCTTTTGAAATGGGGAACGCACCCTACAAGATCGGCGATCGCACTATGTTAGGTTGCTGGTAACTTCGCACCTTCTTCTTTACTCCAATTTTTAATCTCGTAGTATGATAATGGGCGCTCATTGACGATCGCCCTTCGAGTTCGAGACATTCCCAACGCTTCAAGCACTCGAATCGAAGCTTTGTTAGGCTCATCAACATCTGCCTCTACCTTCTCCAATCCAAGCACATCAAATGTGTAGTGAAGTACAGAAAGTGTAGCTTCCTTTGCATATCCCCGTCCCCAGAGTTGAGGTCGTGTACCAAAAATCAGACTCGGTGAATCTTGTAATGAATGAAGCAGACCTGAAAACCCTGCCACCTGGTCGCTTTGATGCTCAAAAAAGAGCCAAATCCCATAGCCATAACTAGCAAAGCTTACCAAACTTGCTTCAATAAACGATTTTGCCTCCTCAACAGAGACTTGCCGATCGTCGAAGAGAAACTGTCGAATATCAGCCTCAGTCCATAACTGATGTACAGTGTCTAGATCATCTACCTGACAGGGACGCAAACTTAAACGTTCAGTGCGAAGTAAATGCGACATTATTCTGATGCCATGCTCTGTGGCTGCTCTAAAAAAATCCAACTTAGCAATGCGTGACTGGTCGTTGACGCTAAAGCTCTGTCCCAACCCAGAGATGAAGCGACTTAACGGCAAAGTTGTGCGGCGGCAGATAACCTCGAATTCTCACCGATAACCTCTGTACCGTCCGCACCAACGAAGTGTTGGGCTATGGCTGCTAAATCAATCTACAAACCTAACCAATCTTGCAAGGATTGCTCAAGCTGATCAGCATCAGCCTTAGCCAACTGACCAATCACTTTGATCACCAAACTTTCATGTACGGTATACACTCCTCTTTTGACTGCGGTTGCTACGTTCAATCCTGCTGCTGCCCACTCAGACAACACAAATTCACCTGCCATTAGTGAACCTGTTTTACTTGTCAAAGGAGTAATAAGAATATCTTGAGAGGGATGTGACGTGCTGACCACAACAGCAGGTCTTACTTTTGAACTCGATAAGTCTGAGAAGGGATAGCGCACCAGTATCACATCATGCTTGGAGTAGCTGGGCATACACGTCGTCCTCAGTATTGTCCCAGACGGCATCAAGTGATACTTGACTTGCCTGTAACCAAAATTCAGCCTCATCGTCAGGTAAAACTGTTACCAGCACTCTTACCCCTTCTGGGAGTTCTGCTGACTCCAGGAGCTCAATTTTCCCTTGCCGAACCGTAGCCCAAAGCGTTTTTAGCATATCTTTTGCATGAGACCATGCCTTGATTTTATGCCGTAATCCCTATTTGTGCGATCGCCTTACCAACACCCTCAAAGCGATGCCACACAGATAATCTCAAAGTAGATTAGCCTTTGATACTCACAAATAATATTGCTGTACCGTCACCACCAAGATATTAAGCAGCCCAAAACGTTCCCAATCACCGGACATAAACAACCTTGGCAACTCACCGATATCTTGACATTGTTCCGGTGCATTGGGGTTTATGGGGGGACAGCCAGGGAAACAGCCGAGGAGACGACCATGCATTGGGCGACAGCATTGATGTCTACTAACATATCGCATCGCTCCTCAAATTTAATCCCGCCCAGAGCAACAAAACGCTTAAAGTCAGAAAAGGGGGACAGCCAACCCAGATGGGAGGACGACTATGCAGC
>JAYKGU010000250.1:0-68663 GCA_035285585.1 Synechococcales cyanobacterium | reverse complement strand
GAGAAGGAGCGATCGCCCCACCCCCCCAACCCTCGCTGGCCCTGCCGATTTCCTCCAGGCTCCCCCTCCACCGGGAGCGTCTGCCAGTGTTGCACCCGCCCCAAAGCGTGCTCACCCAGGAGCAGGTGGCCACCCTGGTTCAGCTCAGCCGCCACCTGATTGATGAATTAGAGATGCCCCTCCTGCTGGAGTGGATTTGGGGCGACCCCGTCCCCGACCAACCCCATCCCTATGCTCCGATTTATCTGACCCAGGTTTTGCCCCAGCGGCCACCCACCGACACTGCGCCCCACCCTGAGAACGTCGCTGTCATGACGTCTGCCCCGTCGCGCACTCAAGAGCAGCGGGACAAGGGCGATCGCCCCCCGATTCTGATTGCGACAGGGGCAGCACCCGGCTATGCCGTGGGACGCGTGCAGGTGATCGACAGTGGGCAGGCGGCGACAACCGCTTCCCAGCCCACGATTCTGGTGGCTTCCCACATCGCCCCCGATCAGCTCATTGCCCTGCAGCAGGTGGTGGGCATTGTCAGCGAGCAGGGCGGCCTCACCAGCCATGCGGCCATCATTGCGCGGGAACTGGGCATTCCTGCCGTGGTGGGGGCAACCGGGGCTACCCGGCGACTCGGAACGGGGGATATGGTGCTGATTGATGGCGATCGCGGCGAGGTGCATCAAATTACTTCCCTGGGCGATTGGCTTTCCCTTGCGGGCGATGAGGCGACGCCTACCGCCGTCAAAGCCTATCCGCCGGTAGCTAACCACGCCCAACAACTCCCCACCCACCCGCCCACCGACCCACGACCCCACCCACCTTTCCCCCCGCTGAGCCAGAGCACGACCGCCGCTTCGCCATCGAGTTCCGTCGAGGCGGTGCCAGAGGTGCCCCCAGCCTTACGGGAAACGGTTCTGGCCCGCCTAACCGCTAGCCTGATTCAAGACCACCGCACCAGCGCGACCCAACTCATGGTCAACCTTAGCCAGGTTGAAGCCCTTCCTCGGGTTGCTGGCCTGGGGGTGGATGGCGTTGGCCTGCTGCGCTCTGAACACATGCTCTTGCCCGTGTTGGGGCAGCAACATCCCCAGCAATGGCTGCAGACGGGGCGACAGCAGGAATTGGCGGACGTTTTAACACAGCGTATCTGCCAGTTTGCCGAGGCCTTTGCCCCCCGGCCTGTGTTCTACCGCTCCCTTGATTTGCGGTCGAGTGATGTTCCATCTTTGATGCCGTCCTCTGGGGCGGTGCCCAATCCCCTGCTGGGGTTACACGGCACCCTGAGCTACCTGCATAACCCAGCGGTGTTCGATGTCGAACTGGCGGCTCTGCGGCGGGTTCATCAGGCGGGCTTCGCCAATGTTCATTTGATTTTGCCGTTCGTTCGCTCGTTGGAGGAGTTGACCTTCTGCCAGCGGCGCGTGGGGCAGGCGGGCCTACCCCGTAATCCTGGTTTTCAGCTCTGGATTATGGCAGAGGTGCCGTCGGTGCTGTGGCTGCTGCCCGCCTATATTGCTGCCGGTATTCAGGGGGTTTCCATTGGCAGCAACGATCTGACCCAGCTCCTATTCGCCACCGACCGTACCCTGGACGTCGAGACGCAGGTAGCCAACGTTTCTCTTAATTCAAATCACCCGGTGATGCGGCAGGCGATCGCCCACATCATTCAGCAAACCGTTCAGGCCAACCTGCCCTGCTCTATTTGTGGACAGGCTCCCAGCCAGTATCCCGACCTGATTCCGTTTTTAATCACCTGGGGCATCACTTCCATCTCCGTCAGCCCAGACCAGGTTGAACCCGTGCGGACGGCGATCGCCCACGCTGAACGCCACATCCTGATGCGGGCATTTCGGGAACATTGAGGCAAGTAGGTCAAACTCCCACAGACGGCGTTGGACGCAGGTCGAAATTTAGAAGAGAATCAAAGTACCCAGGGCTAGTTCTGCATCGCATCCCAGCACTATTGTGTGAGCGGGGAATAGGGTTGGTGACTGAAGTTGTGACAACCGGCTTACGCCATTGCGCTCTCCAATCCCTCAGTTGCATGGTAATTTGCCAAAAGACTGGTCTGGGAATTGCGCAACCCCCCCGTCATGGCAGAGAAGCATGGCAGACAATGGCAGTGACAACGGCAATCATTTAGTGTCTGATCGGGCGGCGATCGCCAGTCCGCTTAATTCCAGTAGCCTCTCTGGCAGCATCCTGGGCCGACTTCCCGTCAGTGCCAAAAGCTGGTTTGAAAGCCTGTCCTGGCAGGAGCGCCGCTACGTTTTGTCCCTGTGCCACCTGATGTGTGCGGCGTCTGCCGAAGTTCAGGCCGAGTTTTTAGATGAATATACGGCGGATGGGCTGGTGTCCCGCAAGCTGGAAGATCGGGACACCAAACAGCGGGTCACTGAGTATTTAGAGCGCTTCCGGGTGGGGACGGAACTGACGGAACCTGTGCTGCGCTGCTACATTCGCCAGTTTTACATCCATTCGGCTCAGGATACCCGACGCCAACCGGATCTGTACCTCAAATCAGCACTGCGGCTTGTGTTCAGCACAGAAGAGCGGAACAACGTCTTTAACTATGTGCTGGGGTTTGAGCTGCTGAAAATGATGTTTCGCATGAGCTGGCTGCAGCAAGAACGGCTCTATCGCCTCCAGCGCAACCAGGAGGAGTTCATTAACAGCTACATCAAACCCATCCAGCACGCCCATACCCTCAATGGCATCATCGTCCCCAAGGATCGAAGCGTGTTCTTCGCCAAGCGTGATTATTTCGTAAAAATTCCCGAAATTACTGACCGAAAGCTCATTGAGCTGGTGATGGCAACGTTCACCACGGACAAAACCAGCCACTTTGGCTTCACCATCATCCGCCACCCCAACTCGTTTGCCTTCGACTACGATTTTATTTTTGAGGAAGAGCCAGAGGCGATTTTTTCTTAGGCGCTCTCCCCGGCATAATTAACTGCAGCAAGAGCAAGGGGTTCTGCTGGAGTTTGTGAAAATTCCCGGCTTCTACGGAGTACAAAGTTTTGATGAAGCTACTAGGATTAATTATGAAGGCTTGATGAGGCTAGAGGTCAGGCCGCTTTATTTCAAACGAGAAATCCATGCCAAGTTCAACCTTCTAGAATCCAACTGAAAACGTCATATAGCAGGAGCAACTCCTATGGTCTGGCAACTCCGCGTCCGCTATGCCGACGGCACTGAACAAGTCCTCAGGTCTTATGCCAACCGCGAAACGGCACTGTTAAACGTCGATTCGATCTATTCCCAAGGCTATCCGCTGCATCTGGCCTACATCGTTCGGGGCATTGAAACCGAAGTCGCTGCCGCGTAGCTATTCCCCCTTTTCACGCCCAAGGATCCCCATTCAGAGATAGGGACATGGCAGGGCCACATCCCTACCGGAAAAAGACGTCCAAATCACCGCAATTTTGGGAGCAAACGCGGGGCGATCGCACGGCTTCAAACCGTCATAATGTCCTTTTCTTTCTCAGCCAAAATGTCATCTATCTTTTGGATATACTTGTCGGTGACTTTCTGAATATCGTCTTGTAGATCGCGGGCTTCATCTTTCGAAAGAGAGCTGTCTTTTTCTTGCTTACGCACCTCATCAATGGCGTCTCGACGGATATTGCGGACCGCCACTTTGCCTTCTTCGGCAAATTTGGCCGCAAGCTTAACCAGCTCTTTACGGCGATCGCTGGTCAGCGGGGGGATGTTCAGGCGCACCACCGAGCCGTCATTACTTGGCGTCAGCCCAATATCTGACAGGGAAATGGCCTTCTCAACGGTCGTCAAACTGCCCCGATCGTAAGGCTGGATCAAAATCGTACTTGAGTCGGGCGTGCTGATATTGGCAAGGGATTTGAGGGGTGTGGGGCTGCCATAGTAGTCCACCATGACGCGATCGAGGATGCTGGCATTGGCGCGCCCGGTGCGAATCGTATTAAACGATCGCTGCGTGGCTTCCACCGATTGCTGCATCTTACTTTCAACTTCAGCTAACTTCACAGGAACCTCCAACAATTGTTCCGATGGCTTCTCCCATCACGGCTCGACGAATGTTTCCAGGCACCGACAGGTCGAACACAATGATGGGGATATTGTTATCTTTGCACAGTGCGATCGCAGTGCTGTCCATTACCCGCAGATCATGGGTTAAAACGTGGCCATAGGTTAAGCTCTGATAGCGTCGCGCTTTCGGGTTGGTTTTTGGGTCTGAATCGTAGATGCCGTCTACCTTTGTAGCTTTGAAAACGACATCAGCGTTGATTTCGGCGGCCCGCAAAGCGGCGGTGGTGTCGGTTGTGAAGAACGGATTTCCTGACCCAGCCCCAAAAATGACAATGCGCCCCTTTTCCAGGTGACGGATGGCGCGTCGCCGGATGTAGGGTTCCGCCACTTCTTTCATTTCAATCGCGGTTTGCACACGGGTGGGAACGCCAATACGCTCCAGGGCATCTTGCAGGGTCATGGCATTCATCACGGTCGAGATCATACCGATGTAGTCTGCGGTTGCCCGGTCCATGCCAGAGGCGGCTCCTTTGATGCCGCGAAAAATATTGCCGCCCCCGACGACGATGGCAATTTCTACCCCCGTAGCCACCACTTCGCTAATTTCTTGCGCAATCTTCTCGACCACGTCGGGATCGATCCCATATTCGAGCTGGCCCATGAGGGCTTCTCCGCTCAACTTCAGCAAAACCCTCCGATATTGAGTTCCCATGCCACCAAAGCCTTCCCACGCTAACGAACTTCCCACCTAAGATAGCAGCAGATCAGGAGGTAGGGATACTTATAAGTTGGCTTTAGGAAACTTTTATGTTCCTTTAAATACTGAACGCCCTCCCAAAATACTGAATGAAACTCGGTTGGAATCACTGAAGTTATAGAGTTTCAATGGCCGCCGTCCAGATCTCGCCACTTAACGGAACAGCCAACCGCAGGTGTTTCCGCAACAGTGATGGGGGTGTTGCTGAGCAACTGGGCGATCGCCTCGCGCAAATACTGAGTCTTCACCTGGCTGGCCGCTGTCGGGTTATCGTCGATCGCCCCCCGGTAGCAAATGACGCCCTCCCGATTCAGCAAAAATACTTCTGGCGTGCGGTCGGCCCCAAAGGTGCGCACCACATCCTGGGTCACATCGCGCAGATAGGGAAAATTCAGGTCGTTTTCAGTGGCAAAAACTTTCATCTGGTCAAAGCTGTCGTCAGGGTAGCGGCGGTCGTCGTTGCCATTAATGCCAATCAGGGTAAACCCCTGGGGGGCGTAGTCCGCTTGGATATGTCTGAGCCGCTCCAGGTAACCCCGCACATAGGGGCAGTGGTTACACATGACGACCACGCCAATTGCCCGGTGACTCTCCAGATAACGGGTCAGATGATGCACACTGCCATCTACGCCAGGTAACTCAAAGTCTGGAGCATAGCAATTGATGTCTGGATTAACTTGCATCATGGGAATGCCCGAATTAGTGATAGTTCAGCCGACTCAACCCTACTTTACCCCTGATTGGTAGCCAATTAATTTATAGACCAGCCTGGCGGCGGTAAATTCTGAGACAACCGAATCGCTCACCGGAGCCAGCTCCATGACATCGCAGCCAATGACTGTGTGGGTATCAAATAGGCGTTTGAGAAACGCCAGCAGACCATACCAACTGAGGCCACCTGGCTCTGGCGTGCCCACTCCCGGCATCAGGGCCGGGTCAATCCCATCCAGGTCAATGGTGAGAAACACATTGCGGGTGGGGATTTGGGCGATCGCCCGTTCCATCCAATCAGGCTGGGTGGCGATGTCCCGCGCCCAGAGAATTGGCAGGTTCTGATCGCGGATTAGCTGCGCCTCTTCCCGGCAAAGGCTACGAATCCCGATTTGCACCGTTGGAATGCCCATATCCACTACCCGACGCATGACGCAGGCGTGGTTGTGGATCGATCCCTCATACTCGTGGCGCAGATCGCCGTGGGCGTCGATCTGGACGACTGTAAATGGCTCACCGCTCCGTTGCTGATAAGCGGCCACGATGCCTTCGGTGATGCTGTGTTCGCCCCCCAGGGCAATAACAAACTTGCCGTCGTCGATCAGAACCTCGGTGGCGCTTTGGGTGACTGCCAACATCTCCTCGGAGGTTAGGTTGGGGTTGAGGCGGGTATCGGCGATCGCCCCGCAGGTAAAAATGCCCGCATGAAACGCTTCGCCCGCCAATTCGTCGTCGTAATACTCCACCTGGTGAGACGCTTCTAAAATGGCGGCTGGCCCATGCTGGCACCCCTGGCGATAGGTGGTGGTGCGCTCAAAAGGAATGGGCAGAATGACAATTCTGGCTGTTTCGTAGGGAACTGCGACTTCAGCTCCTAAAAAGGGAAATTCATGCTCTTCTGTCAGGTTAGACGGCAGAGCGGCTGCACCGGTGGCTGGGGTCATGGCGGTTATAGATCCTAAATCCTGCTAAATCCTGAATTCTTAATCCTGTGTTTTTCGGGGAAATGGTTGAGCCAATTTCTTAATTTTCCCAATTTTTTAAGGGACAGCCTCTAACTGCACCAGGCTTTCATGGTGCCACAGGAAAACGCCCCTCTGCAAAACTCTTAGCCGTTCTCAACAAATATTGCTGTCCAAAGAATTTTTCCAACCGCTTGGCGATCGCCCTTTCCCCTATCGCGTTCCCAGCTTGAAGGACTGTATTCTCCTTAACGGAGAATAGTTCCTCCTTAAGATAGATTTTTCATTGTGTAGGATTTACAGAATTCGGTGGGTTTGTGGGCACTGCGCGCTACAAAACCACCCAGAATCCCAGGACGCCGCACACAGTGCGTCAGTCCTGTTATAAAACTTTTTCGGCTGCAGCTATCGGTTTGCAGCGCCAACAGGTGGGGGTGAGGGGTGCTGATGGGCTGGTTGAAAAGAGCGGCGAAATTTTCTCTGTTAACCCTGGGGTTGGCAAGCGCCTACACCATCTTCCATACGTCACCGGCCTTGACTCCGGTTGGTCTCCTGCCCTGGGGAAAGGTGCTGACGGTTCCCGATACCTCTAAGCCTGACGGGTCGGCGCGGCGCGATCGCCCCCCGCTCTTGCAAACCCAGGACAGAAGCACCTCCCCACAGTCCAAAGCTGCGGCAGCATGGGCAGTGGTTGAGCGACCAACCCCGCTCCGCCACCGCATGCAGGCATTCAACGCCCACAGCACCATTGAAGCAACAGCGGAAGAAACTTGGGAGCAGGCTCTCGATCTGGCTGGAGAAGCGGTGAGGCTGGGGAAACGGCCCAATTTGACCCTGGACCATCTGGAACGTATTCACGCCCTCTGGCAGCAGGCAATGGTGACCCTGCAAAGCATTCCCTCCGAATCTAAACGTTACGCCGATGCCCAGCGCAAGCTCCACGACTACGAGCCGAATCTGGCTGAAATTCGCTATCGCTTTGACACAGTCCGTTCGCACTTTTTGCTGGATGTGGTTAATCGGGCTGGGGTCGCCAGTTCACGAGTACGCATCACCGTGTGTCAGGTGTCTACGCAGGCGTGCCGTCGCCTCAACGGTAAGGTGCCCCCCGCCAGCCCTGCCAGCTTAATAAAAGTCCCCATTGCCATAACAGCGCTGCAAAAGGTGGCGGACGAGGGCCTGATCCTGGATGCACCACTATCCGTTAAGCCTGGCAATTACACCGAAGACGGATCGGATATTCAAGCGGGGGCGACCTATTCTCTCCGCCGAGTTTTGGAGCGGATGATCATCCACAGCAGTAATATTGCCACCAACGAGATTATTGACTTCATGGGAGGGTTTGATCCCATTAATCAAATACTGCGCGATCGCGGCTATACCCAAACCGTCGTAGGCAACAAGCTGGTGGGCGATCGCACCATTCCCTGGCCAGCGGTGGGCAAACGCCGGACAAACATCCTCACAACCGATGAGCTGACCGCCATGATGGTGCAGGTTTACCGGGCAGAACGGCCCAGCGACCTGGTGCTGATGAATTTTTTGCTCAAACAGCGCGATCGCGAATTGGGCTATGCCGCCCTTGCCAATCTCAATCCTGAAGTAATCTGGGCGGGGGAGAAAACCGGGCAAAACTCCAGGGTGTTAGGCACCACAGTGGCTACCAAAATCCGTGATGAGCACTACATCATCACCGTTACCCTGGATCACAGCCACAACGCGATCGCCCTGCGGCAGATCATCCGAGAAATTGCCGCCCACATCCTCGCAGTCGGGCACCTTTGATCCAGTGTTTTCCTTGATCCGGGATCTCCTTGAAGCGGGCAGCTTTCCCAGGGACAGAATTCCGAAACCAGG
The DNA here is from genome assembly GCA_035285585.1 of Synechococcales cyanobacterium. Classification (GTDB taxonomy): domain Bacteria; phylum Cyanobacteriota; class Cyanobacteriia; order CAKZMO01; family CAKZMO01; genus JAYKGU01. The sequence continues at coordinate 60,371 of JAYKGU010000250.1, read as the reverse complement.
AGCCAGAAGCCAGATCCCTCCTGATTTCTGTTCCTGGATTCTGGATTCCTATCCAACTAAATTTTCTCAGCTTAAGCAAATACTATTTGACAGAACAGGGGTTCGCAGGATATCGTCAACCCCATATCGTTAGCTGTCCGTCCCTTGCCTGATCAGCCGTTTCCGGGGCGATCGCCCCAAGCTCCTCTGTCGTTGGCCTGTATCGTTCGGGGCAGCGGCTATCCCATCGTTTGTCTGCATGGCCATCCTGGCTCTGGTGACGCCATGTCAGTGTTTACCGACGCCCTGTCCCCGCAGTTTCGTACCATCGCTCCCGACCTGCGAGGGTATGGCAGGAGTTCTGTCCGCCAGCCCTTTTCCATGAGGGATCACCTGGCGGATCTGAAGGCGCTGCTGGATCGGCAACAGGTAGATAGTGGGATCCTGTTGGGTTGGTCCCTGGGTGGAATCCTGGCTCTGGAGCTGGCCTTGCAGTACCCCCATCGAGTCAGCGGACTGATTCTAGTAGCTACCGCCGCCCGTCCCCGCAGTAGTCATCCTGCGACTGCCTGGCCGGAAACGGTCAATACCGGCATTGCTGCCCTGGCCAGTGCTATTAACCCCGACTGGCAGTGGGTAATTGACACCTTTGGCAGGCGATCGCTCTTTGGCTACCTGATTCAGCAGCACACCCCGGCCACCTACCGCCACATCGCCCGCGAGGGCATCCCCGCCTATTTGCAAACCTCCCGGTGGGCCACCCAGGCCCTCACGCAAGAATTAAGGCAGGGATACAACCGACTGGAGGATTTGCCAGCCATTCAGTGTCCCTGCCTGATGCTTAGTGGCGAGTGCGATCGCCATATTACCGCTGCGTCTAGCCTGGAAACGGCCCAGGCTCTAGCAGACTGCGACTATCACTGCTATCCCAACACGGCTCACCTGTTTCCCTGGGAGATCCCTGAGCAAGTGATGGCTGATATCGGGCAATGGCTCAACAAACACCAATCTCAGTGGCACAGCACCCCTAATTCGTATCCCTAGGGAAGTAGAGGTATCTGCTGCTGAAGAGCTTAAGCCTGACCGCTAAATGCAGGCGTAGCGCCTCCTTCACGCCCTGCATCCGATTTCTCCTCGTAGATGGTTAGAACGGTCGGCTTGCCGCGCATCAACGAAACGCGAATGTTGGTTGCCCCTTCTTGCTCTAGGTCTTCGATGTAGCCGGGTTTCTCCGCATCCGCCTCTTCACTGCTGGAGAATGGCCCAAAGTAGTAGGTACAGCGGGGGTTGTCTGTCTTGATTTCGACCCACCAGGCCAACCCAAGTACCCGAAGTAAGCTTGTCCACATTTCCTTCATTGCTCCCTATTATCCTAAATCGGTTTACCGTACTGCAGCTAACTGCACTCAAACATTCGCCCTATGCCGAATCCAAAAATGTTTAATTCGAAGTATTGACAGGCGTACTGATCGTTTACTTACCTTTAAGAAGATTCATGGTTCTTTATACTCTGAGTCCCTTTCTCTTGTAAACCCCCTAAACGCAGGGTGTTTGACCATCGCTGCCGATAAATTTCGTAGAGTACCATCCCCGCTGCTACCGATGCATTCAGGCTCGGCGTACTGCCTACCAGAGGAATGGAAACCAGAACATCACAACTCTTTTGAGTAGCAAAACTTAACCCAGCGCCCTCAGACCCAACAATGATGGCGATCGCCCCGTCAAACTGGGTAGTATGCACTGGCTGAGGCGCATCTTCAGCCGTACCGTAAATCCAAAAGCCCGCTGCCTTCAATTCTTCCAAGGCGCGATTCAAATTGACAACCCTGGCTACTGGAAATGTTTCTAACGCACCCACCGCCACCTTGGCTACGGTTGACGTGATCCCAACGGCCCGACGTTGGGGGATCACTAACCCATTAGCCCCAATGGCCTCCGCTGTGCGAATGATGGCTCCCAAATTGTGGGGATCGGTGATGCCATCGGCCACCACCAGCACCGGATGCTTGGTAGCAGCTTTGGCCTTTTCAATCAGATCACCGAGATCAAGATACTCGTAAGGAGCAACCTGGGCAGCCACTCCCTGGTGGGTACCGCCATCGGTAATTTGATTCAGGCGATGAAAGTCTACTTCGTCAATAACAGTCCCCTGCTCTTTGGCCTTCAGCAGGAGGGTATGAAACTGGCTATCGTACCGCAGCCGGGAAGTAATCCACAGCCGATTAAGTGGACGTTGGCTCTCCAGCGCCGCAATTACCGCCCGCCGCCCGTAAATCAAATCGGGGGATTCATCTGCTGCCACAGAATCCGCTACCTGTGGTTGGGGATCGGACTCTAGGGCCGTTACGCGAGCCTGACGGGGGCGCAGGGATCGGGGAGGACGACGAGTTTCAGACGAAGCAGAGCGGGTTGTGGGGCGATCGCCCCGAAATTTTGCTGTTCTTCTCCCGCCCACAACACCAGAGGTGCGCTTACTGGGCTTTGGCTTCTGGTGATTGGTTGCCATTTTGATTAAATCTCCTAGTGTTTGGTCACCCTGACATTTGCTCAACTCACTGAGCTAAGGGTAGGCGATCGCTTCGGCTTGCTCCCACCCTCGACGCCGATCCCCAACCTCGGGCGGCGGCTATAAAATTGATCCCCTGATCCCCGGTGCCGTTTGCTCGTCCAAAAACCTGCTATCCGGTTCAAGCCTTAAATTCTATTACAAAAAACTTTTACTTCCAGGATTGACTACCTTGCCAAATTCTGATGCCCGCTTGCCTATATTTTAATAAGAACGCTCAGTTCTAGCGACGTCTTCTGGCCACACCATCACCAGGATAGCGAAGCTAGCTTCGAAGAAACAGGAATAATCGAACGAAACTAGACCTTTTCTGGAAAAACTTCAAAGCAGAGTAGCTCAAAAAGCTCGTGGAGGCGATCGCAATTTGTCAAGTACAGATAGCCAACCAGGGTTTCAAAACTCGTAGCCTGTTGATAGAGAGTGAGATCCATGCGCTTGGGAGGTTTGGAGGTCGCATTGCGGCCTCGTCGCACGATTTCCAACTCATCCTCCTTAAGGTAGGGCCGCAGTACCTGCAGATGCTGGGCCTGACTTTCTGCCCGAACCTGCTGAACAACCTGAACATGCTGGGCGTGGAGCCGCTTTGGCGGGTAAAGATAGTAAACCCGCACATATAGCTCGTAAACCGCATCACCTATGTATGCAAGGGCTGCCGGCGATAGCTGCTGGACTTGCCCATCATTGATCTGAGTACCTAACCAGGGTTGGAACATGGGCACCCATATCTGAGGTATGCACTATCACAAAAGGCCAAACCCTGGACATGCTAGCCAGGGTTTAACCCATGGTTTTCTCTTCGCACTATTCTCCCTTAAGCTTTTTTACTGCATCTTCCAATGAAGGCTGCAATGACAGAAAACTTTCGAGTTTGACGAGTTTGACGGTTTGAGTGACGCGGGAATTCGTCACTACCTGTAGACTTCCACCCACATTCTGTAGTTTTTTGACCAGCTGAACCAGGGCACCAAGTCCAGAACTATCGATGAAGGTGATTTGAGTGAGATCCAGAATAAGGTTTTTGGGATCCTGCTCGGCATACTTTTCAATCACCTTAGTAAATGTGGGTATGGAAAAGGCATCCATTAACCCGACCATGCGGAATAGCTGACAATTATCCCTGACCTCGCGTGTGCCCCTCAAACTTACGGTCAGGGTCAGTTGCTCAGGAATAGCTCCCTCCCATTAAAGAATTCAGATATAACCGGAGGCTTCAGTATAAGATAGGACACGACCATTCGCAAGCTATCTCCTGGATGAGATTGCAAGATCAGTCGCCCTGGGGAACATCTTCCCAAAGACGGGTCGTCTGTCGCAAGCTGGTGTGGGTACCATTGCCAAGGATGAGGTGGTCGAGTAGGGGAATACCCAACAGGTTAGCTCCATATAAAAGCTGGCGCGTTAGAGCCAGGTCTTCCGAACTGGGCTCGACGTTGCCGGATGGATGATTGTGGGCGACGATCAGCCGTGTCGCTCCACAACGGATCACCTCCCTAAAAATATCCCTTGGATGGGCCAGCGTTTCGGTAGCGGTACCCACACTGATCACCCGCATGCCGACAATGCGGTGTTTCACGTCCAGCAGCAGCACGGCAAATTTTTCCTGGGGCTGCCACATCAAGTCGCTGCTCAGGGCTGCTGCTGCCACCGCTGGATCGTCTACGACGATACCGTCCTGGGGACGGGCATACAGGACCCGCTTCCCCAACTCGATCGCCGCCAGGATGGCCGTCGCCTTAGCTTCCCCAATTCCCGGAATCTCCATCAGTTCCTGGGGGGTAATGGCCCGCAACACGTCCAGGGGATCCCGCTGGTTGGCTCCTAGCGTTTGCAAAATATACTGCCCCAGGCCAACTGCTGATAGCTTTCCTGGCCCCTGGCCAGTGCCGATTAGAATCGCCAACAGCTCGGCGGTGGATAGACTTTTAGGTCCATGGGTCAGCAGGCGTTCCCGTGGACGCTCACTCTGCGGTAGGTCAGTTACTCGAAGTGCGTAGGTCATGATGCCCCTGGAAGAAAACCTGGCGATCGCCACATTGCTTGTTTATCCCGCATCAGGCAGGAACTCGCCCTACAGCTCAGTGGCTCCCCAATCCATTTCTAGTGACTTTAGTTATCCCAAAGGCGGCAATCAATGCAGCAGTAAATTGCTCAGCAATCACAAGTTCAGCAAAAGCTCTGAAACCGCTTCGCGAAATATTCCGTGAACTGCCCCTGTTACAGATCGGGCGGGAATGGGGAATTTAAAGAGTAATCTCGCAAGCCATTAAACCTGCATAGACCAGACTTGGCCTCTTTTTGCACCCTGCTCCTATTACGGGCTGGTCGCTTCGACCTGTCGGGTCTCATGCATCGCTCATTTTGAAAATTTGCGTCTACTTTCTATGGTGACTACGCCCAATGCCAAACGTCAGAATCTACCAACCGGCTGCGCGCATTCTAAGTGCAACTGATTCGGTAAGCCTCACGAACTGGGTCAGCGAAAGCTTGGAGCACGGTGCACAAGCCCTTCTGATTGACATGTCGAGGGTCTCATTTATGGACAGCCGCGGCTTGGGCGCGCTGATCATTGCCCGTAACCGCGTCACCAAAGGAGGCGGTCGCCTGGGGATCTGTGCGCTGAATGGACAGGCCCGGATGTTACTCGAATTGACAAATCTAGAGCAGACTTTCGAGGTTTACGATACAGCGACTGAGTTCATCAGAACCTGCCAGGGGGCAGAGGGCATATCGGGAGGAGCATGAAGAGAACTGGTTCGTGGAGCGAATTTTCCGTAAAGGAGGTTCCTGTTCCCAGGGTGTTCTACAAACCTTATGTAATTCTGAGTAACATCCCGGTTGGAGTGACCCTTCCTGCCTGGGTAGGATGACAATACAGGGTTTTACTATATTCGCGTTTGGGTAGTAGAAAACTAATGGTTACTGTAAGAGTATATCGGCCCGTCACGCGGCTGTTCAGTGCAGCCGATGCCGCAGAATTAAACGCCTGGATCTCCGAAAGCCTCAAACAAGGCGTCACAAATCTGCTCATTGATCTGGGAAACGTCCTGTTTATGGACAGCCGTGGTCTGGGGGTGTTACTGACCGCTCAAAAATCAGTAAAAAAACGGGGCGGGGAATTTGCCCTCTGCGCCCTCCAGGAGCAGGCCAAGCTTGTCTTCAAGCTGACCAACACAGACCAGGTTTTTCAAATTTACGATACGCCAGAGGCGTTCAAAGCGAGCATTCCCGCAAAAGAAACTAACTGTAAGCAACAAATGACGCCATCCTCCTAGGAATGGGTGAACTTTCAAGGTTGAGTTTTGAGCGAGACTGCTGCCGCAACACTCCAGAGGCGATCGCCAGAGCTTAATCAACTTTTTGTCTGCCAGAGCTTAATCATCTTTGGGCATAAAAAAATCGCCAGAAACCATAGGTTCCCGGCGAGAGTTGGAGAGATCAAGCAAAACAGACCATATTCCACCAGTTTTCTGGCAAGCTCCTGACAGATCTCTGACAGATCTTCTGACAGAATTCTGACCGGCTGACGAACCGGAGGAATGGGAGGCGCTATAACGACGCTTCTTGGGATGGCGCTTCTTCCTGCGAAACGCAGTTCAGCATCCTCAGGGTAGCGGCTGCCGCATAGTTACGCTGAGATTCACTATTGGGATAGAAATTACGTCCAGCTTCATTCAGCGGTGAGGCAACGCCACAGTAGGACGACATCTGATCAATCACAGGGGCAGCCCAGTGGGCGCTGGTGTCTGCGAAATCGAAGGCATCCTGGCTGGGCCACAGGGTGGCATCCTCGCCCTGCAGGCTCTTACCGTACTCTGCCGCCCGCCGCAGAACGGCCATCAACTCGGCACGGGTAACCACCTGGCTAGGGCGGAAGGTGCCGTCTTCGTAGCCGCTGATGATGTTGTTATCACGGGCAAACTGGATCTTGGCAGCACTCCAGCGGGAAGCGTTTACATCCGGATAGGGGTTGCTGCTGGCCTGGGCTGGCAGGGGCAGCTCGACATCGGGAATTTCATCCAGGGCTTCCAGCACCATGGAAACGAGCTGTTCGCGGGTGAGGGTTTGCTGGGGCCGGAAGGTATTGTCCTCCGAGAATCCGGCAACGAAGCCAACTTCTACCGCGTCTTGAATCTCGGCGGCATAAATATCGTTGGCGATGTCGGGGAAAGCATAGTCTGCGGGCAGAGGATTACCAGGCTGCTCAACTCCTGGAATGGCGCTGTTGTAGGTGAGGTACACATGACCCAGGGTTTGGCCATTGTAGAGGCGCTTGGCAAAGTTCCAGCCGGGATTGAGCTGAAGCTTAGCAAAGCCGTTGGTGACGCCGTTAGCACGGGCAACTTCCAGTTCAGGGTTACCGGCGCGAAGCGGTGAACCAATTAGCACTAGATCCTCATTGCGGCGCACCACGCGCAGGCTGTAGCTCAGCCCCAGATCTTCGCCATCTACCCGAATGGAGTAGCCATTGCTGTCGGTGCTGCGACCGCAGATGCCCGTGAAGTCAAACTGAGTCAGCAGGGGATCGACCTGCACGGGGGCGCTGCCACTTTCGCGCCAGCAGGGCCGTTCGCTGGAAATTTGCTCCAGAATCAAAAGCTGGTGGGCGCTTTGGCCATAGGGAGCGGCAACGGCGACAAATTTATTCTGATCAACTTCTTTTTGATCAAACAGGGCCGCGATCGCAGGACTCACTGCGGCAACAGCACCCGCAGCGGCGGCGGCAACAGCAGCGATCGCAGCAACATGACGGCGAAACCAGATAGTCATAGTGTTTGTCCTTAAACCTGAGCGTAATCGTGGATTAAACATTGCGGAATGGCTTGGCTAGAGGCGGGCAGCGACCCAGAAATCATGCGCACCAGGGATGCCTTGCTCTGCCATATCTCTATTCTTCAAGGCAGGGACAATCCCGGTCATGTAGGGCGTTTGAGTTTGTCAAGTGTCCTGGAGCCTGCATCGCGAATAATCCCATCCCAGAGGCCAGCATCCAGGCGGGGTAAGCTTCTCCAGGCTTTTTCTCATTTCATCCGGATCGGGTGATCCAGCCTTATCCGGCAACTGTCAGGTCAACTGGCACAGGTGAGGGGATGCCAGGAACCAGATAAGATCGACTTACCCGCCGCTCTCCACCGCAGCATGGATAAGCCCAACTCGCCTCAAAACCAGAATTTCTCCCAAGACCCATCGGCCACTCCGACTCGTCCCCCTGAAGCTGGGGGCGGCTGGCCCGTGATTCAGTACTGGGCCGAACATACCCTGACGCCCGAAGGGCCTCAGCTCTGGAACAAGCTGCTCCACAAAAGTGCCTGCCTGTCCTGCGCCTGGGGTACGGGCGGACAGAAGGGCGGCTTTGTCAACGAGGTGGAAGAGCCGCTACAGCGCTGTATGAAAAGCGTGGAGGCGATCGCCGCTGAGCTACAGCCCGGTGTTGAGGCCCACTTTTTTGAGCGCTACAGCCTCTCCGAACTCCAGCAGTTGAATTCAATGGAGGCCGATCGCCTGGGACGGCTCAGCTTCCCGGTGGTGCTGCGGGCGGGGGCGTCTCACTATGAGCGCATTTCCTGGGCCGAAATCTACGACATCGCGGAAACTGCCTTTCGCCAGCCGCCGGAGCGAGTGGCCTCCTATAGTTCCGGGCGATCCTCCAATGAGGCGGCCTATCTGCTGCAGTTGATGATGCGATCGCTTGGCTCCAACCACCTGGCAGACTGCTCCGACCTGTGCCATGCTCCCTCCGGCGTGGGCATGAAAGCGGTGTTTGGTACAGGCACCTCCATGGTCAGCCTGGAGGGGCTAAAGCAGGCGGACTGTTTGGTGCTGATTGGCTCCAATGCCCCCGCCAACCACCCCCGGCTGATGAACGAGCTGATTGAACTGCGCGATCGCGGCGGTAAGGTGATCGTCATCAACCCTGTGCGGGAGGTGGGGCTGGTGAAGTTTGCCTCCCCCGCCTTTCCCCTCAAATCTCTGCTGAGCGGCGGCTCGGATATTTCCACCCTGTTCCTCCAGCCCATCCCCGGCAGTGATGTGGCGCTGCTGGTGGGCATTCAAAAATCCCTGGTGGAGCGGCGGCTGGTGCAGCAGGATTTCCTGACGGCCCACACCGAGAACTGGCAGGCGGTGATTCATCAGGCGGAAGCGACTTCCTGGGAGGAAATCGTCCACACCTGCGGCGTGCCCAGGGACGACATCGAAGCAGCCGCCATTCTGATCGGCAGCTCCTCGCGGGTGGTGTTTGCCTGGGCTATGGGCATCACCCAGCAGCGCAATAGCGTAGATAATGTGTTCGCGATCGCCAACACCGCCCTGCTCACCGGCAACGCGGGCAAGGCAGGCGCGGGGCTGATGCCAATTCGGGGGCATTCCAACGTCCAGGGCTTTGGCTCGATGGGGGTGACGGCACGGCTGAAGGAGGAGATTCGGCAGGCGTTGGAAACCTTATTGGGGCGATCGCTCAGCCGGGAACCGGGATACGACGCCCGTGCCCTGATCGAAGCAGCGGATAGGGGACAGGTAGACACCCTGCTGTGCCTGGGGGGCAACCTCTATGCCGCCAACCCCGATCTCACCCAGGCCAAGCGGGCGCTGGGGAACATCGACACCATTCTCTACCTGGCCACCAAGCCCAACCTGGGCCACTTTCATGGACTTGCCCGCCAGACGACGATGCTCATTCCCGTTTTTAACCGCTTTGAGAACCCCCACAAAACTACCACAGAGTCGGGCAACAACTTCGTGCGGCTCAACGACGAAGGCAAAACCCACCTCACCCAGGCCGATCTGGTGGCCGAGGTGGACTTTCTCACGGAACTGGCCCATCGGCTCCACGGCGACCATCCCGTAGACTGGCGCAGGCTCAAGGACACCCGCTATGTGCGCCAACTGATTGCCCAAACCATTCCGGGCTACGAGAAGATTGGCGACATTGACGATACTAAGGCCGAATTCACCATTAGCGGACGGATCTTCCTGGAACCCAAATTTTCTACCCCGTCGGGTAAGGCTCAAATGCAGGTGACGCCTTTGCCGACGCTGCAACTACCGGCGATCGCCGATTTTGGCCAGCCCCCCGCCACCCAGGGAATCGTCGTTGCCCTGATGACCGGGCGCAGCTACAGCCAGCACAATACGGTGGTCTACCGCACGGCGGACAAGTATCGGGGGATGCCCCACCGCCACTGCATTTTGATGAACCCTGAAGACGTGCAGCGGGCGGGGTTCGCGGAGCACCAGCGGGTTTCGGTGCGGGGCAATGCGGGGCAGATGGATGGCATTGAGATCATCTGTGGCGAGGTGCGACCGGGGGCGGCGCTGATGTTTTACCCGGAAGCCAATGTGCTGATGAAGGCGGAAATCGAGGGGCGATCGGGGACGCCTGCCTACAAACGGGTGCCGGTGCTGGTGTTTGCGCCGTGATTTTTTTTGCCCTACGGGCTAAGGTTTGAGTGTGGAATCCCCGCGACGCAGGGGTTCCACACCTCTTAAGTGTCCTAACGCGAAAGCGTAACCCTATAAGGGAATGAATGGGCCAGAGAGCCAGTCCCAGGGAAGTCAGTCCCAGGTCTGTTTCAACCATTGATTGGTTGTCACTTCTGAGCGGGTGCGGTTTAATTTAGGGTGAAGCTGCCCAAAAGCTCTGATGGCAAAACGCAAATCCTCCCGTTCTTCCAGCGCAAAAGCGAAATCCGATACGACGCAGCAAAGTAAGGCCCCGTCCAAAGCGGGCGGGCTGGCGCTGACTCCCCTGCACCAGAAATTGGCAACCCTGCAAGAAGAAAGGCAGTGGCTCCTCAAGCAGATCCGCCGCAAGCGCACGGAGCTGGACAACTTCATGGGCCAGATGCGGGAAATTGTGACCGAACTGTTCCAGCGCGGCTCGGAATCCTTTAATGAAGTGAGGAATCTGGACGAGGAAATCCACGCCCTCTTTCAAGAAATCCTGACTAAGCGGAAGCTGCGCAAGCGCTCTCGCCATGAGGTTGAAGATATCTATCTCGCCTTACAAATGCAGGGAGCCATTAGCTTTCGGCAATTAGAGCAAGAGTGGGACGATGACGACGAGTTTGGCTTTTTCAGCGAAGATGAAGGCTTTCCCTTTGGGGGCGATCGCACCGCCGCTGGCGGACCCCACTCCTCCCCCTTTGAGCCACCCCCGGCGGAACCGGAAGACGCCTCCCAGGCTTCCCATCGGCAAAACCGGGATTTGCGCCAGACGTTTCTGCGGCTCGCCGCCATCTACCACCCCGACCGGGCCTCCGATGAAGACGAGCAAATGCAAAACACGGAAGTCATGAAGGAGATCAACCGGGCCTACAAGGCGGGGGATTTTGCGCGACTGCTGGAGCTGGAGCGGCAGCGGGGCAACGATTCAATGGAAGCCGTGATCTCCGCCAGCGATGATCTGGAGCAGGCGTGCCAGCGGCTGGAGCGAGAGAATTCCAGCCTCCAGGATCAATACGAAGGCATTAAGGCAGAGCTGCGCGAGCTACGCAACCAAACCCAGGAAGGCATGATGGTCACTGCCTACCGTCGCGCCAGTCGCGAAGGCATTGACTTTGTCGAAGAACTGCTGGCGGATTCAGAAATGGAACTGGAGAGCCTGCGGCGGATTCGGGACTTTGTCAAAGATTTTCGCGATCGCAAAATCACCCTCAAAGACTTCCTGGCTGGCCCCAAATCAAACCGCACCCCCGAAGACATGCTGGCCGAGCTTGAGGATCTGCTGGGGGTGAGGGTCGTTGTCGATCCCGGTTTCTTCTAGGATCTGGCTTAAACCTGCCACAGGTAAATGTTGTAGGTGTTAATCACGTCACTGACCTGAGCGGTGCGGGTCGGGGGCCAATCCCCCATGTCAAACGAATGGGTGAGGATGCGGGAGCCTGGGGCCAGCTCTGTTTGTAGCTTCTGCCGCAGCCGCAGGTTGGACTGGGGCAGGAGGTAAAACATGACGACAGTGGCGGGGGATAGGTCCAAACTGAGTAAATCCTGCTGCTGAAAGCGAATTTGCGGGGAAAGCCCCAGTTCGCGGGCGGCGGCGTTGGCCTCCTGAATGCGCTCCGGGTCAATATCCACCCCCAGCCCCCCCACGCCCCGCTGCTGGGCCGCCGTTAGCAACATGCGGCCATCGCCACAGCCCAGGTCATAGACACAGTCCGCAGCGGTCACCTGCCCCAGCTCCAGCATGGCGTCGATCACCTGGGGCAGCGTGCGCACGTAGGGGGCGAGGCTGGGGGCAAGATCGGGGGAGTTTTGGGGCGATCGCCCCCCCTGACCGGAACGATCTGAACGCCGGGACGCCCCAAACCCCTTAGCTGATTTTGACGATGATCTGGATGGTTTCATTCACTTCTTCAGGAAACGAACCTGGGCCGCTAGCCTGCGGGGATGTTAGCACATTTGCTGGGCTGGCATACGCTATCACGATTCAAATGGCCTGGGGTGGGGTGGAGTCCCCTCCTTGAGCAGGGTAAAGATATGCTGGGCGACGCGATCGCACACCCCCGGCTCCCCCAGCGCCCGCCGCATCCGCTGATAGCCCGCTCCCATGCGCTGCCGAGCAGCTTCGTCCTGGAGAAGTTGGGCAGCCTTCGCTGCAATATTTTCAGGAGTGGCAGCTTCCTGCAAAAACTCCGGCACGATCGCCTCCATCTCCACTAGATTGGGGGGCGACATAAAGGGAATTGAGAACTTCAGAACGTGCCGCGCTATCCAGGCCGTGAGCGGATGTACCCGGTAAACGGCAATCTGGGGCACATCCAGCAGGGCCGTTTCCAGATTGACCGTACCCGACTTGGCGATCGCCAGATCCGCCGCCGCAATCACCGTCTGGGCCTGCCCCTCCACCAGGGTCGCCCGCAGCCCATACTGGCCAACAGCCTGCTGGAGGGCTGGACGGTACTGCGCCAGGGAAATGGGAATCCAGTAGTGCACCTGGGGGAAGCGGGCCTGGATCTGCTGGGCCGCCTGGAACAGAATCGGCATCAGGTGGGCAATCTCCTGGCGGCGGGAGGCGGGGAGGAGGGCGATCGCCTGCTGATCATCGGGAATTCCCAACGTCTGCCTTGCCTCCGCCCGACCGAGAACCTGGGGCAGGCGATCCACCAGGGGGTGGCCCACCCAGGTAACGGTGGCCCCGTGGGCCTGGTAATAGCGGGCCTCCTCTGGGAAAACGGCCATCAGGTGATCGGTAATGTTCACCAACTGGTTGGTGTTACGCGAACCGAAGGACCATACCCACTCCTGGGGGGCGATGTAGTAAACCGTGGGGACGTGGGGGAACTGGCGGCGCACAAATCGGCCCAGGCTGAGGTTCGGCCCCATGTAGTCAATCAGCACCACCAGGTCGGGGGGCGATCGCCGCAGATACCGCTTCACCCGCTGCTGGAGGCGCACGGTGGGCAGCACAAAGGGCAGAGACTCCACCAGGCCCACGGAACCGATGCCGCTGGTGTCGGCCAGAAGGGTCATGCCTGCGGCGGCCATGCGATCGCCCCCCAGGCCAGCAATATCCAGATTCCATCCCAGGTCTGCCGCCCGCTGGCGCAGGGCCGCCACCAGCAGCGCCCCCTGCAAGTCCCCCGAAACTTCCCCGGTGCTGATAAAAATTCGCGCCGTTTGCCCCGTCATATCCGTGCGCTAGGCCATCGACTCGCTGGACTGGCTACCCCGGCTGCGCCCCGGAATTAGCCCTCGGCGTCCCGGCTCCTGGCTGGCCCGCAGAAACGTGCGCAAATGGCGGATGGGTTCGCTGTCGCCCAGGTGGTCGAGCTGAGCCAGGGCCGCATTTAGGGATAGCCCAGAGCGGTAGAGCAGCCGAAAAGCTTGCTTCAGAGTCCGCATCACCTGGCCCTCCTCCAAATCGCCGATGCCCGCCCGCTGGAGGCCCACCTGGTTGAGCGATCGCACCCGTGAGGGATTGCCCTCCACCAGCATGTAGGGGGGCACATCCCGGTCAATGCGGCTCATGCCACCTACCATGGCCAGCCGCCCAATGTGGACGAACTGGTGAACCCCCAGCACGCCGCTGATGCGGGCGGTGGATTCGATGTAGACGTGACCCGCCAGGGCCACGCTGTTGGCGATAATTACCTGGTCTTCGAGGGTGCAGTTGTGGCCCACATGGGCATAGGCCATCAGCAGATTATCATCGCCGATCAGGGTCATCTCGCCCTTGCGGGTGGCGCGGTTGATGGTGACATACTCGCGGATGATGTTGCCGTTGCCGATTTTTACCAGGGTCAGAGAGCCGTCGTATTTCAAATCTTGAGGCTCCAGCCCAATGGCAGCTCCAGGGAAAATCTGGTTGCGCTCACCAATTTCTGTCCAGCCATCAACAATGGCGTGGTGGCCGACCACCGTTCCCGGCCCAATCTTGACCCGTTCCCCGATGACCGCATACGCGCCAACCTGCACAGTTGGATGAACTTGAGCGCCAGGGTGAATCACGGCAGTGGGATGAATCAAGGTCGTCAAGGATCAAGCTCCAGATGGCATGGAATAAAAGGGTTAATCAACCAGGGAAAACATGAGTTCGCCTTCGGCAACTAGCTGGTCGTCGACGGTAGCACGTCCCTGCATCTTACCAAACCGCCGTCGCTTAACCGATAGCAGCTCCACCGTCATCACCAACTGGTCGCCGGGAACCACGGGGCGGCGAAACCGGACTTTATCAATGCCCGCAAACATCAGCAGCCCATCCGGCACGTCGGGAAGCTGGGTGAGCACCACCCCCCCCACCTGGGCCATGGCTTCCACAATCAGCACCCCTGGCATAATGGGCCGACCGGGGAAGTGTCCCTGAAAATGGGGTTCATTGAAGGTGACGTTTTTAATGCCCACGGCCCGTTCACCGGGCACATAGTCGATAATGCGATCGACCAGGGCAAAGGGATAGCGGTGTGGCAAAAGCTGCTGAACTTCTTCAACCGTAAGAATAGCTTTGGACGGAGGCGAGTCTCCCACGTTGTGCTGCGGATCGGCATCAAGGTGAGGAACGGAGGTGTGGGCGTCAGTCAATGTGGACATGAGGCAAGAGTATAAGGGCAACAAACAGAATAACGGGAAAGGGGACGGATGACATGGGAACAGGGATGCTGCTGGGCGATCGCCACTACGAGCTATTCATCCCGCCGCCAAATCTGGGCTAGCTTTTGGGCGAACTGGGTATGGAGCTGATGGCTGGCTTTATAGGCCATCATATGGGCCTGGGGAAATGCGCCCAGCAGGCTTAAATCTCCCACTAAGTCTAAAAGTTTATGGCGCACGGGTTCATTTGCAAAACGTAGGGGAGGGTTGAGCCACCCCTCCGCACCACAAACTAAAGCGTTATCCAGACTACCACCTTTAATTAACCCATTTTTTTGAAGAGCTTCAATCTGGTGAGCCAGACCAAAGGTGCGGGCGGGGGCGATCGCCACCGCAAACGACTCCCCATCCGGCGACCAGCTCTGCCACTGGTTGCCAATGGCGGGCAGGTCAAAGTCAATGCCGTAGGTGAGGCGACAGGTAGACGCGGGGAAGGCTACCACAAAGGCGTCGCCCTGCTGCAGCCAGAGCGGTTCGGCCAGCGAGTAGCGGGGACGGGGCTGGGATTGGGCCAGCCAACCAACGGAGGCGATCGCCTCCACCCAGGGCAATGCTGAGCCATCCAGCAGCGGAATTTCTGCCCCCTCCACCTCAATGCGCACATTGTCGATGCCCAGACCCGCCAGGGCGGCCAATAGGTGTTCTACAGTGCGCACCGTCGCCGCACCCATGCGTAGCTCAGTGGAAAGCTGGGTCTGGTGAACCGCCCCTACCGTCGCCGGGATGGGGGGAGCCTGGGGCAGGTCAACCCGCACAAAGTAGCGCCCCTCCCCCGCCGCCGCAGGCAGCAGACGCACACGGGCCACTTCCCCCGAATGCAGCCCCACCCCCGAGCGCTCAACTCCAGCGGCCAGGGTCTGCTGCTCGCCCGTTTGAATGCATGGGAGCAGTGGGGAAGCCGCCAGCTGCGACGCTACGGGCGACAAATTAGGTTGCGAGTTCACCGGCCCCCCTTGCGATGCCCTTTGGACTGTGCAAATCTCCCTGAAATCATTTTGCCTGCTTGGGTGAGTTGGAGTGAATTTGACTGGGGCAAATTTAGGCGCTGCTAGAAGCGTTCGCCAATCCCGAAGTGGATCTGCCCATCGCCCTCATCGTTGATGCCGTAGTCGACTCGGATAGGGCCCAGGGGCGACTGGATGCGCACCCCCAGCCCGTAGCCGAAGCCAGTACCGGGTTTATCGCGGATTTCGGCGGGTTCGCCAGGAACGTCAGATGCCGTCCCCAGATCCGTGCCCACGTCAAAAAAGAGCGCCCCGCCCACGATGGAGAAGATGGGGAAGCGATACTCTGCCGTAGCCTGGAGGAAGCTACGGCCACTGCCCAGGTCGCCCGCATCGTAGCCCCGCACCGAGTCGGTTCCCCCCAGGGAGAAGGCTTCGTAGGGGGGCAGGTCGCCTAGCACCGTGCCGCCCTGGACGTTAAACGCGAAGGCTTCGGGGCCATCGGCAAAGTCGGTCAGGTCGGCGGGCAAATATAGGCTATAGCTAGCCCGCAGTCGGTTGAAGATAATCCCCGATTGGGCTGGAATAGCCTGCTCGGTACCCACCCGCAGCAAGGAGCCGCTGGTAGGATTTTGAAGGTCATTACGGCGATCGCGCACGGCAGCTAACTGGACGGTGAGCAGATCATCCCGCCCATCCCCAGTAAAGCTCAAATCATTGCCCTCTTCGTCTTCGGGGGCCAGATCGCCATCGGAGTCGCGAATCGACACCCGCTGGTACTGTAGCCCCACGGAAGCCCGCCAGTCATCCCAGCCCAGCCATTCATCCAGGGGACGGCTAAAGCTCACGGCTCCGCCTAACCGGCGGACACGGGGGCGATCGCCATTGGGCAGTTCCACCTCGTCATCGCCCCCATCAAAGATCAGGGAAATGGAGCGGCGGCTAAAGGCGTTAACCGTGTAGGAAGTGCGGTAGGGGTCGGTGGCAATCCACGGGTCAGTGAAGCGCACGTCAAACAGCAGTTCGCGCTGACCAAACTGCACCTCAGCCCCCAGTCGCTGGTTGTTACCCCCCAGGTTTTCCTGCTGGTAGCTGACGCTGCCAAATACGCCGCTGGCGGAGCTGAAGCCCACCCCCGCTGCCACGGATCCGGTGCGACCTTCAATGACGTTGACAATCACATCCACCTGACGCGGATCTTCCCCTGGCTGGAGGGCCACCCGCACATCGTCAAACAGCCCCAGGGCAAAGACCTGCTGCAAATCTTGCTGGATCTGGTCGCGGTTGAACACGTCCCCCGGTTCAGTCTCAAATTCGCGGGTAATGATGAAGTCGCGGGTACGACCTTCGATGGGTTCCCCTTCTTCGTCCACGGCCTGACCGTCTTCGTCTAAAAAGGTGATTTCAATGTCTTCGATCACCCCTTCCGCCACCTCCAGGGCCACCACGCCACCGGGGCCGACGTCTGGAATATCCTGAATAATGCCATCGGGGGTGACAAATTCAGCATCGACGAACTGGGCTAACACATAGCCGTTTGCCTCGTAAACTTCCCGTAGCTCTTCAATACTGGCCTGAAAATCGTAGAGGTTGAGGGTTTCGCCGTATTGGGGCGCAAAGATTTGGTCGGCGATCGCCTCAATGGGTAGTTCCTGCTCGTTGTAGGTGAGCAAGACGTCCATCTGCTCCAGGGCACTACCTACCACCTCGACGTTTTGCAAAACCGGGTTTGGCTCTACGGCAAAGGTAACTCGTACCCCCAGGGGCGTGTCTTCGGGGATGGCGCGCACGTCGGTGAAAAAGCCGGTAGCGAAGATGGCATTAATGTCATTTTGCAACTGGGTGCGGGTGGTCACTCCCTGAGGCTGGGTGTCCACCACGCGATAAACCAGATCCTCCAGATCGGGTCGATCCTCAGCCCCTGTTACCACCACGTCTGCAATGCGTACACGCGGCTCCTCCGCTTCGGTGTCGGCTGCTTCATCGTCACCTTCTCCATTCAGGTCTACCCCGTCCGGGAGTTCTTCCGCATCCTCTTCTAAAGTCTCTCCGTCTGGAATATCTTCTGGAGCCTCAATGTCCGCTGGATCAAGATCTGGCTCGTCCGCTGGCCCATCGGGGAGAGCATCCTCCTCCAGGGGGGCTTCGTCCAGGTCATCAGGAGCAGCGGGGCCATCGGGGGAATCTGCCTGGGCAATGTACTCCAGCTCAGCAATAGCAGTGGCGATCGCCCCCAGCGCACTATCCGTTTCCAGACGCCCCTCTCCCAGGTCGAAGGGGGTAAACTGGGCGACTGGTTCGGTTGATTCAGGGGGAATAATGGCAGGAGCGTCCCCATTGGCAAAGGGGATGATCGGACCAGATCCCGAATCTTGCAGGGCCAATTCACTGGCTTCAGGGCCACTGGCTGCAGTGGGCTTCGTCAGCTTGGCAGCGTCTACAACGTCGATAGTTTCAGCACCCGACTCCTGGCTGGTCGGCAGAAACGACAGCGATTGGGCACAGACAGAGTTTGCTAATCCGAGGCTGGCAGAAACCGTAAAGGAGGCCAGCAAGGCCGGGGAAAATCGCATAGGGGTTAAGTTTTTTGTCATCTCCACACACCGTGACCTGACCGTATAGCCCTACGGGCTGAGGTTTGAGTGTGGAACCCCCGCGTCGCGGGGGTTCCACCCCTCTTGAATGTCCTAACGCGAAAGCGTAACGCCGTAGCAGGCATAGAATTCGCGACGCCCCACCTTAAGAAGGCAGTGCTACAGCTATCATTCTGCACTTCACTCTATCAGGAAGCTATTGCCCCCTGAAACCTAAAATCATACCGAGGTACCACAGCTCCCAGGGAGGGCGATCGCCAATGTACGATCAACGTAGGTCGGACAAATTCTACAGCATTGTGGAGCCATTCCTTCGTATCCCGCAGGCAGCCCGGAAAAGTCGCCTGCCCCGGGTTGACAAACAGAGGGCCAGGTGCATGCCCGTCAGTCCGTCGTATTGTAAAGCTCCATTTCCATTGCCCCCGGATCGGATTCTGGCTGCGATGCCTCAAACTCTTGCAGCTCTTCGGGAGAAGGGGGAAATTCCAGATAGTTATAGACCGCTGCCGACATGCGGCGAATTAGTTCCTGGGCGCGGTAGTCGTTGTGCTCCCGCTTCATCATGATGGTGACGGCATAGCGCTTGCCAGAGGGCGTATCGACAATACCCACATCCCCCACCATAGAGCCGATATCGCCCGTCTTGTGGGCAATGGTGGCGTCGTTACCAAGACCCTGGGGCAGCAGGGTTTTCGTGCGGGTACGGCGCATAATGTCGAACATGCGATCGCGCGATCGCATACTCAATAAATCGCCCTGGCTGATGCGGGTCATCAGGTCGGTGAGTTCTTTGGGAGAGGTAGTGTTGGTGCCCTCCAGATCGGGCAGGAGGTCGCGCAGCGTCGTTTGCCGCAGCCCCCACGACTGGAACCGGCGGTTGAGGGCTTCTATCCCCCCCATGCGGCGAATCAGCATGTTTGTGGCGGTGTTGTCGCTCACGATGATCATCAGCGTGGCGGTTTCCACGGCAGAGAAGGTGGTGCCTACCTCCATGTACTGCATCTCTCCCGAGCCACCCGCCACATCGGCCTCGGTCATGGTGAGGGTTTCGTTGAGGGCAATTTTGTTGGCTTCCACATCCTGCAGAAAAGCCACCAGAATCGGAACTTTGATGGTGCTGGCCGCAGAAAAGGATAGGCTGCCATTGAGATCGACGTAGGTGTTGTGATCCAGGTCAAACACAAACACCCCCGGCGACAGTTGGGGAAATTCCGCCGCCATTTCCTGTAGCTCTGCCATCAGCGGGCGCATTTCCTGGCCCGTTGACAGGGCAGACAGGAGCGATCGCTCCGCACCGCTGGCATTCCCCAAGGCATTTAGCGTGGCACTAGGATCGAGGCCATCTTCTCCGCCATTCGCCATGGATTGGGCGGCAATGGTGGCTTCCTGGTGGGCCGGGTCAAAGGCCGACAGCATCGTTCCGGCAATGGAGCCAATACCCACCCCTAAAATAATCAGGCGAATCGCATAAATCAGGGGCGAGGTGGGCTTTTTGGAGCGGCGATTAGAGGTGGGCGATCGCCGTGCTGCTGCCCCCGACGAGGACTTCAGAGGTTGAATCGCCGTGCCGCCGCTGGCCGTTTGGGGACGGGGAGGAGCCGCAGGCAGTTCGTGGGGGCGACGAGGAGGAGGGGCGGGCGCAATCGGCATCAGGGGGGATGGCGTCGAGCGGGCCGATCCCTTCCCTGGATTGGCACGAAAAGCGGGGGCATGGGTGGCCAACTGGGGGCGGCGACGGTCAGGCCCCAGGCGGATCTTGGCATGGTCGCCCTGGGGCGGGCGGGAACTGTCGAGGCGCGGTGAGACGGGGCGGGATGGCGCAGGGTTGCGCCCCCGTTGGGGCTTTGGGTCAGACGGGGTGGATGCGGCAGGGAGGGCTTTGGGAGTGGGGCGATCGCCCCCCTGGGAACGGTCTCGTCGCCAGGCATCGGTGCGAATTACATTGCTGGGCGCTGGGTTTCCCCGCTTAACACGGCCAGGGGTTGCAGGGTTGCGCGACGGCGATCGCGACGGCGAACCAGCCGAACGCCGCCGCGATCGCCGTGATGGAAACCCAGATTCTGCCATGATTCATCCTCCAAAATGTCGGGCTAACCCGTGATCAGCGACTTCAGCAACCCTGCCTGTATGCTCAACTTAAGGGGCGCTCACTTAAAGCGAGAAGCTTTTCCCAGGACAGAATTCAAGAGCCAGGAGCCAGATCTCTCCTGCCATTCTGACGCCTGAATTCTAGATTCCTAATCCAACCAGGATGTCCCAGCTTAAGTAACTACCCCTGGCCCAATTTTCAGAGCATCTCCGGCGCAAAAAAAGTTTTCTCAACCCGTTATACCAGCAATTTTCGCTCCCGTAACCCGATTTGCGGTGATTTAGGAGGGATTTGCGGAGAGAAATTTTATCTGGGCGGTAACTTTTGAGAGTCGGACACGGGCCAGGGTGGCTGGGTCGCCCACTCCACCTGGCGGAGAATTCCCCACAGCAGGGCCAGCTCATTTTGGGTGAGGCCGCCCCTCTGAATCAGGCGGCGAAACTTTCTCATGCGACTCTCGGCGGTATGGGGGTAAAGATAGCCAATTTTCAGCAAAACCAGTTCCAATTGCTCATAAAAAGACTCCACCTCTTCCAGTCGCGCCATATCGCCCGGATCCTCTATTGGAGAAGGCCAGTTTCCCTTAGCCAAGACGGGGGCCTGGGTACTGGCGATCGCCTCAGTCCAGCTCAGCGACCATTGGTGCAGCTCGTAGCAGCAAATCGCGGCGGCCTGGGCCAGGTTCAGGGAAGGATAAGCATCGCTGGTGGGGATGGTAATACACCGCTGGGCCACGTCCAGTTCTGCGTTACTCAAGCCACGATCCTCTGGCCCAAAAATCAGGGCGCGATCGCCCGTTTGTCCGTTTGTCTCCAGCGACGCCAGGAGCCAGTGAATTCCTTCGCGGGGCGGATCAATGGGTCGCTGAAAGGCATGGGAGCGCCCGGTGGTCGCCACGGCCCGCTGACAGCCCTGTAAAGCCTCGGGGAGCGATCGCACCACCACCATTCCCCGAAGCACATCAATGGCGTGAACGGCCATCTGCCGCGCCTCATCCCCCACTGGGTCACACTGGGGATTGACCAGGACAAGCTGGTGTAACCCCATGTTCTTCATAACGCGGGCGACCGAGCCAACGTTGAGCGCCCCCTGAGGCTCCACCAGCACAATGCGAACCTGGGACAGCGGTTGAATTTGCTTGGGCTGATTTAAATCCGTCATACTGGAAATTAGTGCTTGAGCAATTTTAATTACATTTTCTTGGGGGGGCGCACCCCCAGGAGAGTAATTTCGCTTAATTACTTATTAGAAAAAATTTGTTAGAAAAAATTTGGGGAAACGCCCCACAAGTTATGGGACGAAGCCAGTCAAAGGCCGATTTGCCGACCAAAACCTGCCCTGTGTGTCAGCGCCCGTTTGCCTGGCGCAAAAAGTGGAAAGACTGCTGGGATGAGGTGAAGTACTGTTCGGAGCGCTGTCGGCGGCGGCGATCGCAGGTCTCTCCGTCTGAATCGGCGTCTGAATCAGAATAAAAAGCCGCAAATTTTGATGTAGCCTAATGAAATCCTCCTGCACCAGCATTCCTGCACTTGGTGCGGCGGAATCCTAACTCAACGGGTAAACAGGGAGACGACCATGCTGCTCATTGTGGGCTTAGTGATTGGCTTCATCATCGGGGCTGCCATTCTCTATGGAGTGCAGCAGGGCACCATTAGCCGCCAAAAGCAAGAACTGGACGAAAAACAGCGAACGATTCAAGAACTGGAGCGCAACCGGGAATCGCGCCTGAGGGAAACCGTGAAATCCTTGCAGGCCGACTACCAGAAGCAGCTCGATGCCCAGATGCAGGCAGCCAGCCAGCAGCACGAATCCCAGGTCAGGGCGCTGGAAACTGCCCACGCCGATGAACTGCGGCAGCAGGAGCAGACCTACACTGCCCAGATCCAGGCCACCCAAGCTGCCCATCAAGAGGAGTTAGAGGCGATCGCCACCGATCTCGAAGTGCAGCCGGAGCCATTACCCTCTCCCAGTAGCCTGCCCGAACCCGAGCCGCCTGAAGCGTCACCACCCCCAACCACCCCGGCTGTTCTCAATGCGGCAACCGTTCAAGCCAGGGCACCAATTTCCCATGACCTGGCCCCGCTGCTGGCTAAACTCACCACCCTCGGCCATCTCGCCCGCCCCTCGTCCATTCCCGAACTCGCCCGCCATGCCCAACACCCCAGTGCCGATGTGCGGGCCGGGGTAGCGGCAGCCCTCCGGCAAATCAACGCCACCCACGCCCATGCACCATCAGTGCAGGCCACCATCTCGCCCCTCACCACCCTCAGCCGGGACGCTGACCCATCTGTCCGCCGATTGGCTATTCAAGCCCTTGGTGAAGTACCGTCTCAAAAGGTGGTACCCATCATTCGTCAGGCACTGCGCGACCCCAATCCCCAGGTGGTCAAAGCGGCTAACGCACAAATGGAGCGGCTGAAGTTCTACCGCACTGCGCCGCCGCCCCGAAAGAAATCCTTCAAACCGCCCCAGCCCAATACCTGAATAGGACTCAGGTGATTTCTGGAAATAATCCTACCCGACGACGTACGGGTAAAGGGCCATTTGCCCCTATCAACCTAACTGAGGGTAAAATTTTTCCCGGAAATCGCCTTAAACGTTTCGTAAGCGCTCAAGCGCAATTAATTGCATCATAGGGGGGTGTTGGAAAAATTCATGTTAGAAAGTCGGGGCGCTCCTCTGGCTTTCGAACATGAACTTAATTGTGCCGACCTACTTAACTACTCATATGTCACAGCATCAGGTGCAGCCTAAATTAATCATTCATGGGGGAGCGGGCAGTTCGCTTAAAGGGAAAGGTGGCGTAGAAGCCGTCCGCCAATTGCTCTACAAAATTCTCGATCAGGTTTATGCACCTTTAGCGGCTGGCATGGCTGCCGAAGAGGCCGTGGTACTGGGCTGCCAGCTCCTGGAAGATGAGCCTCGCTTCAATGCCGGAACCGGCTCCGTGCTTCAGTCAGACGGGCAAATTCGCATGAGTGCGGCCCTGATGAGCGGCGCAACCCAGCGGTTTAGCGGCGTGATTAACGTCACCCGCATCAAAAATCCCATCCAGGTGGCCCAGGCGCTTCAGCAGGCTGCCGATCGGGTGCTGTCTGACCAGGGAGCCGCCCAACTGGTGCGGGAGCTGCAGTATCCAATCTATGACCCCCTCACCGAGCTGCGGCTGCAGGAGTGGCTGCAGGAGCGCCAGGGCAATTTTTCCAAGGCGATGGCCGGTGTGGTCGCTGAGCAAGAGCTGGGAACAGGGGGCGATCGCCCCTCTGCTATCCCCCAACCCGAAACCATTCCATCCGAAAAAGGGCGGGGCACCATCGGCGTCGTGGTGCTGGACGGGCAGGGTCGCTTAGCTGCTGGGACTTCCACCGGGGGCAAGGGCTTCGAGCGCATTGGTCGGGTCAGCGACTCAGCGATGCCAGCAGGCAATTATGCTACTCCCCAGGCTGCCGTAAGCTGTACAGGCATTGGCGAAGACATCATCGACGAGTGTTTGGCGGCCCGCATTGTCATTCGAGTAACCGATGGCCAATCGCTGCACCAGGCATTTGCGCGATCGCTCCAGGAAGCCCACCAGCACCAGCGTGATTTGGGGGCGATCGGGATTGATCAAACGGGGGCGATCGCCTGGGGGAAGACCAGCGATGTGCTGCTGGCGGCCTATCGCTCAGGAGATCAGCGGGGAGACACCCTGGAATTGCCCACTGGCCTCCAGGTGGGGCAAGCCATCCCACCCGATTTCTAAATTTCCTAAATCGGCTGCTTCCTCAGGTGCGCGCGCCCCGGTAGCGAAGATTGCGCTTGAGGTGGTGGTAGCGGGCAAGCTGGGGAATTTCGCCCCGCCGCCCCATCAGGATCAAGGTATCTTCTCCATTCAAAATACAGGCCGGGTTGGGACTCATCTGCGTGGTGCCATCGGCCCGCCGTACGGCAACGATGATCAAGCTGCGCGATCCCTGAATTTCTAGCTGCCCTAGCGTGCTGCCGACCAGGGGCGAATCTGAAGGAATGGTTAGCTCGTCGATTTGCAGGTCAATGTGGGCGAGCAGGTCGTCCAGATGGGTGCGCTCGTTGCTTTCGTCCAAAAAGTCAATGGCAGTGGGCCGGGTGATCAAATTGGTGATCCGCTGGGCGCTGATGGAGGCAGGCAGGACTACGTGATTAGCCCCCGCTAGCCGCAGTTTCTTTTCGGTGGCGGGTAGCTCTCCCCGCGCCACGATTACCAGGTCGGGATTCAGCTCCCGTGCCGTCAGCGTAATGAAGACGTTGGTGGCATCGTCGGGCAGTACGGTTGCCAGGGTTTTGGCCCGCTGAATCCCAACAAACTGAAGTACGTCTTCATCGGCAGCATTGCCAGCATAGGCAGAGTAGCCCAGTTCCTCGGCTTTGACGATGCGCTCCGGATCGTGGTCAATGACCACAAAGGGGCGGGAGTGGGTTTGCAGTTCCCGTGCCAGAATTTGCCCGATACGCCCAAAGCCGCAGACGACCACATGGTTCTGCATTTTCTCAATGCCCTGAAGCTTGCGGTGGTTGTCCAGGGCGCGGTTAATTTCCCCTTCCATCATCATCTGCACCACCCCTCCCACAATGTAAGCAACTGAAATAAACCCTGCGAAAATGACCAGGATGGTAAAAATGCGTTCGCCAGGGGTATCCAATGGCCGCACTTCCCCATAGCCCACCCCAAAGATGGTAATGATGACCATGTAGAAGGCATCCAGCAAATCCCAGCCAAGGAGGGAGTAGCCGATTACCGCAACTACGATGGTCAGCGTGAAAAATACGCCCCCGGTGACAAATCGCTGAAAAGATTCGTGCATATAGGCTCTTTGCCGGGTCTGTCGACCCAGAAATTGGCTGAGGTTTCAGCCGTGCGATGTTAGCAGACCATGACTTTCCTCAACTGTAAGGGGGCAGCAGGGTAAAAAGATGTATCGCGCACTGCAGTTAAACCTGTTGCGGAGAAAATCGCTAGCGAGCAAACCAGGGAGATGATGCCTGGTTGAGGCGTGCCTCTAGATAGAAATAAACGCCTTCAGCCGCTTCAAAGTAGAGGTCGATAGTTTCTCGACACTGCTCGGCAAAGACAAAAGCGGCCTGATATTGGGGAGCTACCAGGAAATTGAGCCAGTCAGCCACCTGGCTGCAGGGAACCCGAATCCGGCCCAAACGGCAGCCATCAATGGTTTCAACGGAAAAGGATCCGGCAGGAAAGGATTCAGCGGGCAAGGTTTCTCCAGGTAGGGATTCGGCGGCAAACATAGGGCAAAAGACTCCAAGGAAAAGGCGTAATAGTACATATATATTATCAAGCAAAAATTGGCAAGCCCTGGCGATCGCCCCAACCGCAACAAAACTTAACCGCAATTTTCCTGATTGACCCCAAAAACAATTCGCCTCCCCTTGACAGTTCGAACAAAATTCTGTAACAATGAATACAGAAATAAAGAAATCGTTCATCTCCAAATCTCCTCAATTAAATATTTCCTTAAGGAAATGTCAGGTTGGTGGACTTTAAGTTGGAGACGGAAGTAGGGAAACCTCCCGAAGGAACGCGCCTCTGCTCTAACCAGCACGAGTCTAAAACCGCTACTACCCATCTACAGACTAAAAAGAGGCGAAAATTATGGCACTTCATTATCGTGGCGTTGTGTACAATCCCGCTCCAGAAGTGGTTGATGCACCCGAAAGCAATATCACCGGTCACTACCGGGGAGCAACCTGGAAAATTCGTCAGCCCGTAACCACTGCGAAGCGTTCTGACGCTCACCTCAAGTACCGTGGGGCGTGGGTTCGTTAATTAGGCATCTCTAAAGCCTTTTCCTTTCTTCGCGATTCAGGCTAGGCTCTTCTCATGGTAGGCACTCCATTACGGAGTGCTTTTTTGTGGGCCGCAAGCGAGGCCCCTCTGCTGTTGCTACGGAGTGTTCCTGATTCCATGAGCAGTGCGATATCCTTTGTAGCCAAAGTGTTTCTACTGTCTGCCGCCCTGGCCGTTGGCATTAAATTTGTTGCCCCCCGATTGGCGGTGCCTATGACGCCTGCGATCGCCCTGGTGATGGTGCTGCTTCCTACCATTCTGATGGCAGCCCTGCTCATGGGGCGGCTCTGGCGAAATCCATTTACTGTCCAGCGTCAGAAGTGATGCAAACCATTGAGGAAATTAACGATAAAATTCAGCAGGGTCGGGCGATCGTCTGGACAATTGAAGAGCTGAAAGCCCGTGCCCTGGAAGCATCCCCGGCGGTGCTGGCGCAGCAAGTGGACGTGGTAACGGCGGGCACCTTTGAGCCGATGGAGTCATCAGGAGCCATCCTCAACCTGGGCCATACCGATCCGCCGATCAAAATTCGCCAGTGCTGGCTAGATGGCGTGCTTGCCTATGCAGGGTTTGGGGCGGTGGATCTGTACCTGGGGGCGACCCAGACGGCGGGCTATGCCAGCTTAGGAGATGGGATGGACAGCGAGGAAAGCCGGGAGCGGGGCGGTGGCCACGTCATTGCCGACCTGATTGCGGGCAAGGCGGTGCAGCTTCGGGCAACCGGCCAGGTGACCGACTGCTATCCCCGGTCATCCTTTGAAACCACCATTACCCGCGACACCATCAACCAGTTCTATCTGCTGAATCCCCGTAATCTTTACCAGAATTTTATCGTCGGGGTGAATGGGGGCGATCGCCTCCTGCACACCTACCTGGGGCCACTCCAGCCACGCCTCGGCAATGCCGTCTACTCCAATCCGGGGGCCATTTCTCCCCTGTGGAACGACCCGGAACTCCAGCTCATCGGCGTCGGCACCCGAATCTTTTTAGGGGGAGGAATAGGGTACGTGGTCTGGGAGGGCACCCAGCATTTTCCCCTGCAAAAGCGCCTCCCCAACCGCACACCTATTGGCCCAGCGGCAACCCTTTCCCTAATCGGCGACGCCAAGCAAATGTCGCCCCACTGGGTGAAGGGCTGCTACTTCAAGGGATATGGCCCCTCCATCATGCTGGGGGTAGGAGTAGCGCTTCCCATGCTCAATGAGGAGGTGCTGCAGCGCTGCACAGTGCGCGACGAAGACGTGGTCGCACCAGTGGTAGACTTCTCTATCCCCCGGCGGGTGCGCCCCACCTTTGGGCTAGTGAGCTATGCCCAGCTCAAGTCTGGGCGCATCACCATTGACGGAAGAACGGTGCGGACGGCTCCCCTGGCCAGCATTTCGCGATCGCGCCAGGTAGCGCTGGAACTCAAGCAGTGGATTGAAGGCAAACGCTTTCTGCTTACATCCCCCGTCGCCCCAATCCCTATGGATCGCTCTTTTTTGGCTCAGGATCAGTGGGGGTCCCAGGTCAATTTACTCTAAGGTCAACTATGGGGCCGTTTACCTTAGTCCTGGCCATTTCGCCCTCACCCCAAACCCTCCTCCCAATCCTTAGGATTCGCTCGAACGGCTATTCCCAGGGCGCTTCACCGGCTTTTGGGGCGTCCGTCGGGTCGAGGAAGCGGCAGGCCGATCGGCGGTAGGAGCGGTGCGGTCAGATTGGGGGGGGCGATCGCCCGGTTTGCGTCGCTGCTGCTGCCCTTCCCAGCGTCGTGGCTTCTGCCCCGGCCCTGCTTTCCAGGGTTTCTTACCCGGAGGGCCACCTTTGCGGCGCTTCTTCGGCGGCACCAGGCCGATCATGGTGCTGTCTTGTACCACCAGGGCACTGCCTTCCCGCTGCACTTGCAAATCCCAAAAGTAGCCAACCGCCCGACCTTCAAGGCTGCCCTCCAGCTTCAGGTTAAAGGCACGTCCCTGCTTTTTCGCCCCTTTTTTGGGAGCCTGTCGAATTTTAACAATGACTTCTTTGGTTTCTGGATCTTGCTTGACGACTTCACCCCGAATGGAGAAATAGCCATCCCGAAGTTCGGTCGAAGCGGGGGCAGAGCCAGTCAAAAATGATGGAGAAGCGGGTTCAGGCGAGGTATCCGGTTTGGCTGCCGTTTGTAGAGCGGTTCCATTGGTAGCAGCAGACTCACCGCTGGCTGGAGGAGCAGGCTTTACCGGGGTGGTAGCGGCTTCTGTCCCAGCGGAAGCTGAGTCGGGAGCAGGGCGCTCGGTTACCGAGCGAGTCAGGCTCTGGGGCGCTCCGACAGTGGGCGATCGCTTCGATTTAGCCTCAGGCTCATCCCCAGTTATTTCATCCTCGGCTACTGCATCCCCAGTTACCTTGTCCTCAAGGACATTAGCTTCGGCTGCCTCAGCCTCGGCGGTTTCATCATCAGCCGTCTCATCACTGCTATCGGCAGACGGGGGTTCCGGCATTGTATCCAGGTGCACCTCGGCAACTGGCCCAGCCTCGGATGGGACGTCTGTTGTCAGTGATTCGACATCTAGATCGTCCGTATTATCCGTGTCGTCTGTATCGTCTGTATCGTCTGTATCGTCTATATCGTGCAGATCATCGCTGTCCAGATCGTCGCCGTCCAGGTCGTCTGCCAAATCCTCTAAATCTTCGTCGTCTTCGTCATCTTCGTCGTCCAGGTCGCTATCGGCGTCGTGGTCGAGGTCGTTTAAGTCGCGGTTGAGGCTCTCAGGTTCCCAAATTCCCACAATTTGAGCATGGAGATTATCGTCATTATTGCGGGTGCGAGGATAAACCACCCAAAGATGGGGCGCTTCCAGATCAACGTGCTTCTTGACGAGGCTCATAACCCGGCCCAGTAGTACCGCATCAATTGGCACTTGGTCTTCGGTCATGAGGAGGCCCCGGGTAAACTGCTCTTCCGAGGGCACATAGCTGCCGCGAATTAGGCCGATGGCGCGATACTGCATCGGCTCACTGGCGGGGGGGATGGGAAGCTGGCGGGAGTTCACAGCTTCGTCACTGGATGCACGCTGACAGGTTTGATCAGGCGATGCCTCTTCGGTAGGCGGGGAGGCAATCGGAGAGGGCGTACCTGAAGTACCGGACGGGGTAGAAGAGACCATGTTAACCGTTGAATCTGAGTTCTGAACCATCAAATCTGAATTCTGATCCATCTGAGTTTCCGCTGAAGTCACCATCTCGGGATTCAATTGTCCCAAGCGCCAGGAGTGTTGGAGGATGAAGCTAGATCGGGAATGCCCCGACCGCCGCGATCAGAGAAACCGATTTGCTCTCCTCACTGGTGGACAATTGGTCTCCCCACCACTCGCTCTAGACCAGGATACACACTAGGTTAGCATTTACATTACGCAGCGCCAGGGTTCAGCGCCCCATCATAGTGTGCCCATTGCTTTCATCCCAATTTTCTTAACCTATCCTTTCTATCGTTTATACACGTAGAAATAGCCGTCTCAGGTTCTTTTCGTATGAAATTCCATTGAACTTGGAAGTAAAGGTAAGGACATTGACAGGAAGTCTTTAAGTACTTTCAACGGTGTTAACACTGAGAGAGAAAGGACTGCAACAGTCTTTAACGTTTTGAAGGTAATTCCCAGCGCAGATCGGCAGAATTGCCGGGTTCTAGTTAATAATGTCGGTAGAAATCTCAGTTGAATTTGGGTCTATCGCGTGTTCGACAAACGCAAGCGCTGGTTTATTAACATCGTTCTGGCGATCGCCGTGATTTCCTTTGCGGGAATTGCCATCGCCCTGCCCTTCACCACCTTCTTCCAGGAGCAGCAGTCCAACGCGAGCCAGGACACCCCTGCTCCATCGGCCAACTCCCCTTCCACTGCTGATCTGGAGGCCCAGGCGCGGGGGTATGAGCTGGTGCTGGAGCGGGAACCCGACAACGAAACGGCCCTAATTGGCCTGCTGCAGTCTCGCATTTTGCTGCAAGATCTGGAAGGGGCGATCGCCCCCCTGGAAACCCTGGCGGAACTGCGCCCTGAGCGCACCGAATACACCGTGTTGCTGGGGCAGGCCAGGCAGCAAATGGGCGATCGCGACGGCGCAGCCCAGGCTTACCGCAGCGTGCTCTCCACCCATCCCGGTAATATGAACGCTCTACAGGGGCTGGTTTCCCTGATGCTTCAGCAGGCGCGCCCTGAGGCTGCCATTGGTCTGCTGCAAGATACCCTCCAGAACGCCGATGAGTTGAATAATCTCCAGCCTGGTAGCGTGGATATTCCGGCGGTACAGCTCCTGCTGGGTCAGGTGTATGTGGAGCAGGGGCGGGATGATGAGGCGATCGCCATTTATGACGAAGCAATTGGCACCAACCCAGACGACTATCGCCCCATCCTCAGTAAAGCGCTGGTTCTTCAGGCCCAGGGCCGAGACGATGAGGCTGAGCCGCTGTTTACCAGTGCGGCGGCCCTGGCTCCCACCAACTACCGAGACGAAATTAACCGTCTCGCCGCCGGAGCGCCAGCCGACGCCGACGCCGACGCCCTTCCCGAGGCTGCTGACTCTGAAGCAGAATCTGGCTTGGGGCTGGAGTTCGACGACGTAGAGGGTGAGCAAGCCACGGATGGAGAAGGAGCCGTGGAGGGGGAAGAGGCCGCCACGCCTGAACCCGCTGATGGGGCTGAGTAAGCCGTTGTCCCCATCAACCGCCGCTCCTCCCTGACCGATTTTCCCTAAACGATGAGCGATCGCGGAGAAGGTCGGTTCGCTCCAGGCCACCCAGTTGTCCCGATCGATCCTCCCGGATACGGATCCTCCCGGTACGGATCCTCCTGATACAGATCCTCCCGATACAATAGTCAGCAGGCTACCCTTCCCGATCTTCCCCGTGGGCAGCCGCCGTGAGCACGAAGAGGACTCTACCCTACCCATGCCGCCTGTTTCAGATATAACCACCCAAGACTCCCCACCGCAAAGCTCCGTTCAACCTTCCGAAACGTCACCTGACGACGATTTGGACGAACTGACGGATGACGTTGAGATGTCGCTCTTCGACCACCTGGAAGAGCTGCGGATACGAATTTTCTACTCCCTCATCACCGCTGTACTGGGGGTTGTTGTCTGCTTTATATTTGTCAACCGCATCGTGGAGCTTCTGGAAGTTCCCGCCCAGGGGGCAAAGTTTCTTCAGCTTTCCCCAGGAGAATATTTCTTCGTGTCTGTTAAAGTTGCGGGCTACAGTGGCCTGCTACTGGCCAGCCCCTTTATCCTCTATCAAATTATTCGCTTTGTGTTACCAGGGCTAACCCGTCGCGAACGGCGGCTGCTGGGGCCAATCGTCCTGGGTTCGAGCATCCTGTTCTTTGCGGGGCTAGGTTTTGCCTATGTTGCCCTGATTCCCGCCGCCCTCAATTTCTTTATCAGCTACGGCGCTGACGTGGTGGAGCAGCTCTGGTCGATTGATCGCTACTTTGAATTTGTCCTGCTCCTGCTGTTCAGTACGGGGCTGGCCTTTCAAATCCCCGTTATCCAGCTTCTGTTGGGGATGCTGGGCATCGTCTCTTCTCGACAGATGCTCTCGGGCTGGCGCTA
Source organism: Synechococcales cyanobacterium (assembly GCA_035285585.1). Classification (GTDB taxonomy): domain Bacteria; phylum Cyanobacteriota; class Cyanobacteriia; order CAKZMO01; family CAKZMO01; genus JAYKGU01. Next base: position 28,726 of record JAYKGU010000250.1, on the reverse strand, counting down.
TGTCCTCCTGGGGGCCGTAGTGCTGGGAGCAGTCCTTACCCCGTCCACCGACCCAATTACCCAATCCCTGTTAGCAGGGGCGGTGCTGGGACTTTACTTTGGGGGAGCGGGGCTGGTGCTTCTGGTCGAACGGTAAAGAGGCTCGATCAAGGCGAAGCAATCCGTTAAACGATAAGGGTTGGGGCGATCGCCCCTTTCTCCCCAAAAAGTGAGCGGCATTTTTCCGGACGATGCAGCCTTCCCTCGAAGAATGGAATGGTAGATGCACCCTGATTCATTCCCCGCCCTCACGGCGGGGATTTTTTGTTTGGCCCTTTTTCTATAGCGTTTCTCATAGAGGTAACGCACCGTGCTACTACCCCAATCCGTACTTCATACAATTGAAAACCGTCATGGGATTTCCGGGAAAAAATTACCCCTAGTTGAACGGTTGGTGAGGCAAATGGCCATTTGCCCCTGCGTCGTCGGGTAGATCCATTTTCAGAAATCACCTAAAGACGTATCCAGGAAATTTCTTTAGGGAATTTTTCTGTGTGGGAATTTACAATAGGGGCGTTGATTCTTCAAGCTGGCCGGGCATACTTTCTCCGTGCCGCAGGTACTCAGCAGCCATTACCGTGAGCAGCTATTTATGACGACATTTAATCTCCAGTCGGAATCCTTTTCTGACGACCAGCTTCTCGATGAGAAGATGTTTTCCACCGGACTGATTGACATGATTGAGACGGTCATTTCCAGTCTCGAACAGGATGAGAGCGCCATGGTGAGCCACACCGAACAAGGCCACCTGTGGAAATTTCGCTATGGCACTGTGGAGGTCTACGTTCGGCTAACTGGAACCACAGACGAAGACACTTTTACGGTCTGGTCAACCCTGCTCAATTTGCCCGACGACCTGGCCAAGCAGACTCCTCTGATGAAAAAGCTGCTGTCGATGAACTGGGCTGAGACGTTTGAAGCAAGTTTCTGCCTCCTCGGCGACGAAGTGGTGATCGCCGCAACCCGTGCCGTGGCAGAATTATCCCCTGGAGAAATCTCCCGCAACATTACTGTGGTAGCCACCATCGCCGATGAGCAGGACGAGCTGCTGCGCGACGAGTTTGGCCTCTCCTGACCACCCATTGGTTGCTGTGGCGTAGGTCTCGGCTTTTAGGGACGTATCCCATTAACGGGTGGGGGCGATCGCCCCGGCTGCAGCCCCATGTGCCACCCGCCAAAGTATCCCCCTCCTTTCCGGAACAGCAATTAAGCCATGTCATGCTAGGCCGTGTCGGTTGTGAGAGTGTTTGGCCAAACTTAGATTTGGCCTAACCTAGTTTGGCCGAACCTGACTATTGGAATTTTGTGATCTCGCTTAAGGACCTGTGCCCATGTTTATTTCCCAACGGTGGCAGGCCAGTCCTGCCCTAATGCTGTCCCTTGGCATGGTTGCCGCCGCTGCCGCTCCGATTGTGGCCCATGCTCCGGCGATCGCTTCAGAAACCCTGATCGCCCAATCGCTGTTCAATGACGCCCGCGTCACCATTCCCGAAGGCACCCAAATTGCTGTTCGTTACGACGAAGAGACGGAAGACGGGGAAGTGGCCGATAAAATCATTGTCGCCCCCGGTGAGACGGTGTCCGTGACGCTAACGGTGGCTGAGAGTCTGCGCTCCTCGCGGGGCACTGTCCTGCTGCCAGAGGGCAGCAAGGTGGAGGGCGAACTCCGTCCCCTGGGTGACGATCAGGTGGGCACCCGCTTCTACGCCGAAGAGCTGATTCTCCCCAATGGCAACCGCTACGAGATCGACGCCACCTCCGCGGCGGTGACGGAGACGGAAATTATTACTGAAGAGAGCGATCGCGACTTTCTCAAGGGAGCGGTGATCGGGGCGGCGGCGGCAGCGGTGCTGGCTGAAATTCTGGGCAGCATCGACGTGCTGGAGGTGCTGGGCGGTGCCGGACTGGGGGCGTTGGGCATCCTCATCTTTGGTGGCCGGGATGAAGAAGTGGAGGTTGTGGTAGTTGAACCAAATACCGACCTGAATTTGACGGTACAATCTGATTTCCAGCTTTAGCGGGGGTGGGAACTTCTTTGAGCGCAAATGCGACCCGTGGAAGATGGGTTCGTCTGCCGGTCTAAGTATTGCTCTATGCCCATCCAGTTACTAAAGTCAATCAAGCCCAGCCTGAGACTGCTTGTGATAGCGACGCTCGTGCTGGGCATTTTTTTTCGGCTGGCTCACCTCGACCGCAAGATCTACTGGCACGATGAGGTGTTCACCTCCCTGCGGGCGGCGGGCTACATCGGCGAGGAGGTGGGTGCCCAGCTTTTTGATGGGGAGATTCGAGCAGTCAGTGACCTGCTAGTTTATCAGTCCCTGAATCCAGAACTGGGGTGGGACGACACCTGGCGATCGCTCCAAACCCATCCCGAACATCCCCCCCTCTATTACCTGCTGGCGCGGCTCTGGATGTCCTGGTTTGGCAGCTCGGTGGCGGCGGTAAGGAGCCTGTCTGTCCTGTTTGGGCTGCTGGCCCTGCCTGCGATGTACTGGCTGGCGCGGGAGCTGTTTGCCCAGCCGCTGACGCCCTGGGTGGCGATCGCCCTGTTTGCCGTCTCCCCTTTCCAGGTGCTCTATGCCCAGGAGGCCCGCCAGTATAGCCTGTGGGTTCTGGCGACCCTGCTGGCCAGTGCAGCCCTGCTGCGAGCACTGCGCCGCCCGTCTCCCGGTCGCTGGCTGCTCTACGCCGCAACGCTGATGCTGAACTTCTATACCTCCCTCTTTTCCGTGCTGACGGTGATGGCCCACGGGCTGTATAGTTTGGCTCGAAACCGGGGACGGGTGCGCCCGCTACTGCCCATGGTGGGGGCGATCGCCCTGGCCGGGGTCTGTTTCCTCCCCTGGATCGTGGTGCTGCTCAGCAATTGGGACGAGTTTCAGCGCAAGACGGGCTGGACAAACCATCGGGGCGATCGCGCCTTTCTGGCCAAGCTGTGGGGGCTGCACTTTAGCAGCAGCCTGGTGGATTGGGGGTTAGACATCAGCCATCCCTACACCTATATCGTGCCGCCCCTGGTGCTGGCGCTCCTGGGTTACGCCGTCTACGTCCTCTACCGCCATCGGCCCGTGGGAGCGGCGGAGCAGCCCTGGCTGTTCATCGGTTTACTGATGCTCATGCCAGTGGTGGCGTTTATTTTGCCCGATTTGGTGCTGGGGGGGCAGCGCTCGGCCCATACCCGCTACTTCGTTCTCTCGCAAGTTGGGATTCAACTGGCGATCGCCGCCCTGATTACCCACCATCTCAGCCAACCAGCGGGGCGATCGCGCCAGTTCACCACTGGATTCTTGAGCCTGCTGCTGATCCTGGGCGTTACCTCCTGCACCCTCAGCGCCCAGGCCCATACCTGGTGGAGCAAGGGCCTGAGCTTTTGGAATGGGGCGGTGGCCACGGTGCTCAATCCCCTGGAGGCTCCCCTGGTGGTCAGCCCCGCCGGAGCTACCAGTCTGGGCAATGTCCTTTCCCTGGCCCACGCCGTTGACGGGGATACGCGGTTTCAGCTTCTGCCCGCCGGAGCCGTCCCCGACCTGGCTGGCACATCAGGGGAGCGGTTTTTGTTCCATCCGAGCGATCGCTTCCTCCAGGCCCTGCAAGCAACCCCCATCACCCTTGAGCCACTGGTGCCGCCCCGCGATGACCGTTTGACCCCCGTTAACTACGCCCTGTCCCGACTGCGTACCCCATCTGCGGAATAGCGTCACCCCTGGGGCGAAAAATCTTGAGGAAGGTGGTAAGTTTTAAGCTTAGATTCGATCCGGCTGGCCCTGAGGCAAGTGCTGGACGCCACCGACCCATTCAGGCCCCTACCGTGAAGCTGATTATCCAAATCCCCTGCTACAACGAAGAGCAAACCCTGGGCGTCACCCTCTCGGAGCTGCCCCGTCACCTCCCTGGCATTGACGAGGTGGAGTGGCTGATTATTGACGACGGCAGTAGCGATCGCACCGTCGAGGTGGCCCAGGCATGGGGGGTCGATCACATCGTCCGCTTTGAGCACAACCGGGGGCTGGCGGCGGGCTTCATGGCCGGGCTGGAGGCATCCCTTAAGGCCGGAGCCGACATTATTGTGAATACGGACGCCGACAACCAGTACTGTGCCGCCGACATTCCCGCCCTGGTGGAGCCGATTCTGCGGGGGGAGGCAGAAATTGTCATCGGTGCCCGCCCCATCCGCCAGATCAGCCATTTCTCCCCAGTTAAGAAACTATTGCAGGGCTTTGGCAGTTGGGTGGTGCGGCTGGCCAGCAATACAAAAATCCCCGACGCCCCCAGCGGCTTTCGCGCCTATAGCCGCCATGCCGCTCTGCAAATGAATGTCTTCAACGAATACACCTATACCCTGGAAACCATTATCCAGGCGGGGCAGCGGGGCATGGCGATTACCTCGGTGCCCATCCGCACCAACGGCTATCTGCGGCCATCCCGCCTGGTGAAGAGCATTCCCAGCTATATCCAGCGGTCAATCCTCACCATCGTGCGCATCTTCATGGTGTATCGACCGCTGCGTTTTTTTACCCTGCTGGGCTGTATGCCCTTTGGTATGGGGACGCTGCTGTGCCTGCGCTGGCTGCTCCTCTTTTTGTTCGAAGACCCCACCCGCGCCCGCGCCCCCAGCCTGATCCTGGCGGCCATTCTGATCCTCGTGGGGGTGCAGCTCTGGGTGCTGGGGTTGGTGGCCGACCTGCTGGCGGTTAACCGCAAAATGCTGGAGGATATTCAACTGCGCCTGCGGCGAGCCGAGATTGACCAGCATCGGCAGCGATCGCCCGCCAACGGCAAGGTCAAACCTGAACCCCTCCAGCGGTAGAGCGGCGCATCCGTCCCCTAGGCAAGCTGCTGGCCCTAAACAAGCTGCTGGGTAATGCGCTGCATGGCCGCTTCCACATTCTGACGGCTGTTGAAGGCCGAGATGCGGAAGTAGCCCTCTCCGGCGGCCCCAAAGCCGGAGCCAGGAGTGCCGACCACGTGGCAGGTGTGCAGCAGTTTGTCGAAGAAATCCCAACTGGATAGACCGTCGGGGGTTTTCACCCAGACGTAGGGGGCGTTGACGCCGCCGTAGACGGTGATGCCCGCCTGCTCCAGCTTCTCCCGGACGATGCGGGCGTTTTCCAGGTAGAAGGCAATCAGGCTCTGGATTTGCGCCATACCGTCGGGGGAGTAGATGGCCTCCGCACCCCGCTGGACGATATAAGACACGCCATTGAACTTGGTGGACTGGCGGCGGTTCCACAGGGCGTGCAGTTCCACGTCAGAACCATCGGCGGCCTTGGCGGTTAGCCCCTTGGGCACCACGGTGTAGGCGCAGCGGGTGCCGGTAAAGCCTGCATTTTTGGAGAAGGAGCGAAACTCGATGGCGCAGGTGCGCGCTCCCTCGATCTCATAAATGGAGTGGGGCAGGGTAGGGTCGGTGATGAAGGCTTCGTAGGCGGCGTCGAAGAGGATGATGGAGCCGTGGGCGATCGCATAATCTACCCACATCTTCAGGTCCGCCGCCGTTGCCGTTGCCCCCGTGGGATTGTTGGGGAAGCAGAGGTAAATCAGGTCCACCGGATGATCGGGCAGGGCAGGGGTGAAGCCATTGGCCGCCGTCATGGGCAGGTAGGTAAGCCCCCCATACTCGCCGCTCTCGGTGGCGTCCCCCGTATTGCCCGCCATCACGTTTGTATCGACATAGACGGGATAGACCGGGTCGGTGACGGCAATGGCGTTGTCGTGCCCGAAAATGTCCAGAATGTTGCCCGTGTCGCACTTGGCCCCATCGGAGACAAAAACCTCGGAGGCGTCAATGTCGCAGCCCCGTGACTGGAAATCGTGCTGGGCAATCTTTTCCCGCAGCCAGAGGTAGCCCTGCTCTGGGCCGTAGCCCCGGAAGGTGGCGCGATCGCCCATATCTTCCACCGCGCGGATCATGGCGGTGCGGCAGGCTTCCGGTAGGGGTTCCGTGACGTCGCCAATGCCAAGTTTGATGATCTGGGCGTCGGGATTGGCCTCCGCAAAGGCATTGACGCGACGGGCAATTTCGGGAAACAGATATCCGGCTTTGAGCTTGAGGTAGTGGTTATTGATCGTTGTCATGGCTGATGGCTAGACCGCTTGCGCAAATACCGTAGTTTAGCTTACCAGCACGCTGCTGGGGCGACAGTCCGCCAGGATGGCCCGCAGATGCACCACCGAACCCACCACGGCGATCGCCGGAGCCGAGAACTGGGTCACTTCCACCTGCTCGCAGATCGTCTCCAGGGTGCCCACCAGTTCCTCCTGGTCCGGGCGGGTGCCCCAGCGCACCAAGGCTACGGGCGTATCGGTGGCCAGCCCAGCGGTGAGCAGTTCGTCTACGATGTGGGTCAGGTTGTGGATGCCCATGTAAATGACGATGGTTTCGGAGCTGTGGGCGATCGCCCGCCAGTTCACCTGGGGCCGATATTTGCCCGCCGCCTCGTGGCCCGTCACAAAGGTCACGGAGGAGCTGTAGCCCCGGTGGGTAAGGGGAATGCCTGCATAGGCCGGAGCCGCAATCCCCGCCGTAATCCCCGGTACCACCTCCACGGGCACCCCCGCTTCGACCAGATCTGCCATTTCTTCGCCGCCCCGGCCAAAGACAAAGGGGTCGCCCCCCTTCAGCCGCACCACCACCGCACAGGTCTGCGCTTTCTCAATCAGCAGCCGGGTGGTGTCGGTTTGCAGCAGCGAGTGTCGGCCCCGCCGCTTGCCCGCGTTAATCAGCTCCGCCTGGGGATTGACCATCGCCAGGATGTCGGGGCTGACCAGGGCATCGTAGACCACGACATCGGCATACTCCAGCAGGGTTTTGCCCTTGAGGGTAAACAGGCCAGGATCACCCGGCCCTGCGCCAACGAGATACACTTTTCCGACGGTAGGCTGCATAGGCGAAAGAGATTAGCGAAAGAAATAGGAGGTAAGAGATTTTAGGAGAGAAAGGGCATCGATCGCAGTAAACCCGCTAATTTCAGAGGGCGATCGCCCCAAAGAATGCTTTTTTGAGGATGACGGCTGAAATCAGAAAATAGACGTCGCCGCAGCGGGAAATTCAACTTGAGTCAACAAGTCTACAACCATTTCAGCGATGGCGGGTGTCGGGCCGAGGGGAGCCTGCAGGAGCAGCGCCAGGTCCGGGTGTTGGGCAGACACTTGGCAAACCATTTCGGCGATCGCGTCGGTAATTCCCCCCGCAAATAGGAAGTAGGGCATGATGCGAATCTGCCGACAGCCCCGCTGCACCAGGGTCTGCACCTGGTCGGGCAAGCTGGGAGCCACAAACCAGTAGGCGGGTTCGGCATCGAGCTGGTGGGCGATCGCCTCGATGAGCTGATTGCCGCCGGGGCGGCGACTGCCGTGGGCCATGACAATGCGGCCAATTTTCGCGGGCTGCCCATCAGCCCACTGGCTTTCTTCGGAAAAATCGTCCAGGCAGTGGCGCAGGTAGCCCCCCATTGCTGGATGGCTGCCCAAATAGGGCGTCAGGTGCAGGGCCACCCGCCCGCCCAGGGACTGCTGCGCCACCGCTACCTCACGGGGTAAATCGTCACGGACGTGGACACCGGGCAGCAAAAACAGAGGCACGATGGCGACCTGGTGCATTCCCAGGGATTGGGCGCGATCGCCAAAGCGCTCAATCTGCCGGTGCAGCGGCTCCTCCGCCAGTTCCAGGGTGGCCGTTCCCACCAGGGGATGCGGCGGGTCAGGGATCGCAGCAGCGGTCAACGCTATCAGTCGTTTGGCGACCCGGTCGGCCAGTTGGTGGGCGGCCCAGTCAGGGCGTGGATCGCGGCTGCCGTGGGTGACGAGCAGATAGGCTGCCGAGCGGGAATCTAAATCACGATGGGGGAAATGCTTCACAATAATCGGAACTCGGAACTCATAGTGCAGCGACAGGATGCCCCTACAGTTTCCGATCATAGTAGAGCCAAATAAACCGTTGTGCAGGTAGTCGTTGCGGCGATCGCATCACCCCATTGCAAAAGTTCCATAGCGGCCAGAGCGTTCATCCAGAAAACCCTGCGCCCTCTCCCACGGGTTCAACGGACTGGCTCGCCTGTGTCCAAATGTAAATCAATTAATAAGCTGAGTAAATTCTCAATCTTTTTTGTACAAATCCCCTTGCTTTTTGGGGGAGAAATCTATCTTTAATTCGCCTATTTCCAGGAGCTTTACCTTGAGAAATCTCCTGGGAAATACCCGCAAAAATACCGAGAAAAAGGCAGGTAGTCTGGGCTGATCCCAGCCTAACCCCGAACTAATTCCAGCCTGATTCAGCAGGTATTAGTTCCTATCTTTGATAAGTAAACTTTGTTTACGCAGGCTTGATCCCCAGGTTTAAAGCCCCTATTATTAAAACATGAAGTTAAGAGCTTTCCGACAGATTTGGCCCTTGGCTTCCGTTGAACAGTTAGCCATCTGATGATTGATTCAAGGAGGTAAAGCTGAAGTACATAAATCTGTCTCGCTACACGAAAATAGCACCCCAGCTCAATCTTAGAATCGCTTCATAATAGCAAAGGGGAGCCATGCGATTGATACCTAGTCCTCTCTACACCCTTTCACGCCACAAAAATAGGCATCCATATCGCAACTCCACATCATTCTAAATAGCTTGAAGCAGATCACTCAGCGCATTGCGCTGGGTGCTATTTTTTTAGAGGGATTTATCGGTCAGTAAACTTTAGTAAAACCGGCTTGATTCTCCCTGCAATCGGTTTATATTGGTAATTGAAGCGATGAGCTTCACCTGGCAGATTTAACAGCCAAGTCCGTAACGTCAAAAACGTCAAACAAGAGGTAACGAGCTGTTGATAAAAAATCTGTCTGTTCGCAACGTAACAGCGTCAACGCAGAAATCGATATCTTCCTAAGTGGTTGTTCAGGGAGCTAGGCACCGGGGTGTCGGCAAGAGTAAGAGCTTTGCTCTGCCGCTGGTGAAATCTCCAGATTTGCCTAACGAAAGGAGGAAGGTCACTCGGTTTCACCAGCAGTTGGCGCTGTTGCTGTATGATGGGCCAATGCTATAGGTGAGACCTGGGGCGATCGCTACGTTGAGCGATTTTAGCGATCGCTGGTTGTTTATGCTAAACTAGTTATAGTACATACGTTTCATTTATTCTGTCAGTTGGGTCGTGCGTCATGGCCATCATTGCTCTCAGAGCCTGGTATCTCAGCGAGTATGAACCCATTCGCGAGGTAGAAAAGCGCCCCCACGATCTGCGGCTGGGCCGCAAAAACCTGCTCAAGTCAGGCCTGCGGGCCGATTTTTTAGACGAAAGCGAAACGGTGCGCCAGTCCGAATGGTTTCAGCGCTACCTGGAAGGGGAAGCTGTCGAGTTCTATATCGAAGGCAGCGGGGGCTATACCGTCTCCAATATCGACCTGATCAGCCACGAAGTCTACTTCACCAAGCGGGAGCTGATGGCCGCCCTGGAGCCGACCGTCTTCCTGTGCTATCAAACCCACTACTCCCAGTCCAGCGACCTGCTGCGGGAAGAGATCCAGGCCACCCTGGAGAAGCTCAATGGGCGATCGCGCCTCCCCCTCATCCTGGAAGAATCTCACCGCCTCAGCGATGGCCCAGCCCGCCTCACCAGCACCCTCACCCGCAAGATCCGCCAGTGCCTGCTGTTCATCGCCGACGAAACCCCCATTCTGGAAATCGACGGCACTCCGCCCCGCCTGATTCCCAGCCCCGATGTCTGCGTCGAATTGGGATATGCCCTCCAGTGCAAGCGGTCGGAGCAAATTCTGCTGGTACAGATGGAGCGCCCCGACATGGGGGGGCAGTTTCCCTTTGATGTGCCCGGTCGCCAGCGACTCCAGTTTCGTACTAAGACCGAACTGCGCAAAGCGCTCCCAGGGGCGATCGAAGGCCAGCTCCAGCGCTTTAATTTATTTACCCGCTGAGCCGATGCCGCCCAATCGCTTTGCAATTGCGACAGTTTTTGGGAATATTGACCTCGTCAACCTTTGTTTCCCAGGGAACTCGTCATTCTATGCCCAGAACTCCGAGCGAATATGTAGTCCACCTGTTTATGGAGGGCGGCCATCGGGAAGAGGTTCGCTTCCCCAGCATTCAGGATTTTCAAAAGTGGTACAGCAACGAACTGGTCGCCAAGTCCACTTCCGATGAGTTTATCAGCGTCCCCATCAAAAATATTCAGGGGGAATATATGGTGGTTCGTCCTTCAAAAGTCATGGCCATCCGCGTTGAGCCAATTTTCAGCTCCAGCGTCGAGCGCTTCTAGGCTGAACCCAAAATGCGATCGCGCTACGACCTCTCAACGGCGGATATTTCTGGCCAATGCGGTCGATTCACGCTCATTTCACAGGTCTTTGAAGGCAGGGTGAAATTTACCGGCCAGCACGGCGATTGGGCGATCGCAGTCCGTCCTATCGACTATAAAGAATTGACTATAGTGATACCCTTAGTAGAATGTGCTTAAAGCTTGTTTAAGCTTCAAACCCCATTCCCACCCACCTGAGGTTTGCTGTGCGTGGTCTCAAAGGCCCTTTGGCAAATTTGACGCCCCACCATCTCCCTGGTGCCGCTAAAATCCGGTTCGTTAACAGCGATGGAGCAATGACACATCGAAGACTGCCATACTTTCCTGAGCAACCACCGACGACGTGTCAGGCTAGGGCTGCTTCCTAGAGAGGTTTATGGACACCCCTTTCGAAATTACCCTCCAGATGGTAATTGCGACTATCGCGGGCATCAGTGCCCAGGTTTTGGGTGATTACTTCAAAATTCCCAGCATTGTTTTTTTGCTGCCCTTTGGAATATTGCTCGGTTCTGATGGGCTGGGCGTGCTCCACCCCAATCTCCTGGGAGTGGGCCTGGAAGTTATTGTAGCCCTATCCGTTGCCCTCATTCTCTTTGAAGGTGGGCTGAATTTAGAATTACGCGATCTGGGCAGGGTTTCCGGAAGCCTGCAAAACCTCGTTACCTTTGGCACCCTGATTACCTTAATCGGCGGCGGCATGGCGGCCCACTGGTTCAGCGAATTCCCCTGGTCCCTTGCCTTCCTCTACGCCTCGCTGGTGGTTGTAACTGGCCCAACGGTGATCAGCCCTTTGCTCAAGCAGGTCAAAGTTGACCGTCAGGTGGCGGCTTTATTAGAGGGGGAGGGCGTCCTGGTGGATCCCGTGGGAGCCATTCTGGCAGTGGTGGTGCTGGACGTTATTCTCAATGGCGACACCGATCCCCTCTTTGTGGTGAGTGGCCTGCTGCTGCGCCTGGGTATTGGCGGGGCGATCGGAGCTGTGGGCGGCTGGCTCATGGGGCTGTTTCTGAAGCGGGCAGAATTTCTCTCGGAAGATTTAAAGAACCTGGTGGTCTTAGCGGGGGTGTGGGGCCTGTTTGGGCTAGCCCAGATGATTCGCAGCGAATCAGGGCTGATGACCACGGTTGTAGCGGGGATCGTGCTGCGAGCTTCGTCTCTACCGGAAGAAAGATTGCTGCGCCGATTCAAGGGGCAGCTCACCATCCTCGCCGTGTCTGTTCTATTTATTCTGCTCTCTGCGGATCTGTCCATTGCCAGCGTCATTGCCCTGGGCCAGGGGGCGTTACTGACGGTGCTGGCGCTTATGCTGGTGGTGCGCCCCATTAATGTTTGGCTCTGCACCTGGAACAGCGGCCTCAACTGGCGACAAAAGATTTTCCTGGCATGGGTGGCTCCTAAGGGCATCGTCTCAGCGTCGGTGGCTTCACTGTTTGCAATCTTGCTCACCGAGCGGGGTATCAGCGGAGGCGATGCCATTAAGGCCCTGGTGTTTCTCACGATTATTGCCACCGTCTCCACCCAGGGTTTGACGGCGAGGTTGGTCGCCCGCTGGCTGCGCATCACTTCCACTGAGGCGACCGGAGCTGTGATTGTGGGCTGTAACCCGATGAGCCAACTGATTGCCCGCATTTATCGGGATCGGGGCGAAAGCGTGGTGTTGATTGACACCGACGAGGAGGCCTGTCGGCAGGCGGAGGAAGAAGGGATTACGGTGTTCGCCCGCAGTGCGCTGGATACGGATGTTTTAGAAGAAGCGGGATTGCCCAATGCCGGAACATTCCTGGCGATGACCAACAACAGTGAGGTCAACTCGGTGCTGGCCCAGCGGGCAACGGAGGAATTTAGCCCACCTCGGGTTCTGGCGGTCTCGACGGGGGAGCTGATGACGGACGGCGACGGGGCCGCTCCTGCGGGGGCAGTGCCGGGTAAGTCGGGTAAGGTGAAGACCACTTCTACCAAGGTTCTCCAAGCATTTGCCCAAAAACTTCCCCTGAAGGCGTGGAATGAGTACCTCAAAGACGGGGCTATCAAGCTGGGAGAAACTACGCTGCGAGAATCGGGGTTGCTCTTCCAGCAGGCCCATCTGAAGGCGCTCACGCGCGCTGGGGAACTGGTGCCGATTCTGGTGGAACGGGATAACCGCCTGCAGGTGGTGCAGGCTAAGGAGGAGTGGCAATCGGGCGATCGCATCATTTATCTCCTGCACGATCCTCGCCCCAAGCTGCTCAAGCGGCTATCGGGGGGCACCAGTCCGTCGCGGCTGGCCCTGGAGAAGCTACCCGCAGTTGAGGAGATTCCCATTCCCAGTAGCACAGGCGCTGGTGTACCGGCTGCACCACCCACCGACGGGCCAGTTTCCGAGGCACCCAGTACCAAATCGGAACCTCCACCGTTTACGCCCCCCCTGGGCCAGTCGCCTATTAATGAGGCCGATCCCATCTAGCGCTGGCATCTAGCCTTAAGCCGCCCTCTACAGGGCAGGAAAAGTTTTCTAGGGAATTTTCCTGGTAATTACTCTTGACAGAGAACGAGATATGCGCCACAGCACTGAACCGCCCGCTTTAGAATAGAAGAAGTGCAGGTCTCCTACCAGGAGCATCGTGCCTCCGCCGATGCTCTGTGCCAAATGAGACGCCCCTGATAGGGCCAAGCGCTCCGCGAACTGTTCCGTATTGCCAGCGGGCGGCCTGTACGAACTGCTGCTAATGTCGATTTGTTAAGAAACGCCACAGATTGCTAAAAAACCTGCCGATATTTGTCTCTTCTTTTCTGCAGCGACAATCCAAAGAAATTCCTAAAGCTTCTAAGGATGTGGGATTCCGTCATTAGAGTAGTAGTGTTGGGCGATCGCCCAGAGTTGAAGTTGCGGCTCATCCATTCCCACCGCGATCGCAGGTGCCCCTTGTCAGCGGGTGCTTTCCCAGCGTTAGGCGGGAGTGGAGCCTGAGCCAGATTTGGGCTTCTCACTACCCCTGTGATGGTTGTCTCCATCCATCTATGCTCCCCCAGCACTGTCTGGGGAGAGATTCGGCTTACCCTTCAGGAGATTTTTACATGGCCAACCCTGCCCTCCGCTCTGATTCTCCATCGGCTACTCCTATCCACCATTCACCGATTTCCGGTTACTCCCTTACACCTACCGAAGCTGCCGTGCAGCAGGTGCGGCGGCTGATCTGGAAAATGGCGATCGCCACCTTTATCCTCATGGGTATCGGCAGCGCCACCCGCGTGATGAATGCCGGACTGGCCTGCCCCGACTGGCCCCTCTGCTACGGAACGCTGCTGCCCACTCAGCAGATGAACCTGCAGGTTTTTCTGGAGTGGATTCACCGTCTGGATGCAGCGCTAATTGGACTGATGGCGATCGCCCTAGTGGTACTGAGCTGGATGCGACGATCCCTGCTGCCGGGATGGCTACCCTGGGCTGCCGTGTTCGCCCTGGGGCTGATCGGTGTGCAGGGGCTGCTGGGCGGCCTCACCGTTACCGAACTGCTGCGCTTCGACATTGTGACCGCCCATCTGGGAACCGCCCTGCTGTTTTTCTCTACGCTGCTGGTAATGGGCACGCTGCTGCTGACCCGACCCTCTACCCAGTTCACTGCGGGGCGTCTGCCCTGGGTCAGCCTGGGTGCGGCAGTTCTGATCTACCTGCAAAGTTTGTCCGGGGGACTGGTCGGTTCCCAGTGGGCTTTACACCAGTGTCTGTCCCTCGCGCAGCTCTGTGCTGTCATGAATAGCCATTTGCTGGGGGTGATCCCGGCGACCCTGGCGGTGCTGGCTGTAGTGGTGATGGGCTGGCGACGGGCTGAGCTGAATCCCAGGCTTCGCCAGGTGGCTCGTCTGTCGGGGCTGTTATTGGCCGCTCAAATTGCCCTGGGGGTGGCCACCTTCCGGCTGCACCTGCAGGTAGAACTGCTGACGATCGCCCACCAAACCGTTGGAGCAGCCCTTTTGGGCACCCTGGTAGTCATCACCGTCCTGGCATGGCGCGATCGCTCCCCAATCCCCACATCGGCTGAACTGACGCCCCAATCCTGAACATCTACTGAATAACTAAATGCCTGCTGCCTAAGCGCTGGCTACTCGAATCAGATTTTGTTCCCTCTGTTATCTACACGCCATTCAAACTAACACTCATGCATGAATCAATGACTTCAAATGTCTATCGCCACCATGAAAACGTCTGGGAGGTGATAAAAAGCTATATCCAGCTTACGAAGCCCCGCATTATTGTCCTGCTGCTGATCACGACGGCGGGCAGCATGTGGATGGCGGCCCAGGGACAACCCGACCCGCTGCTGGTGCTGGTGACCCTCCTGGGAGGCTTGCTGGCTGCGGCTTCAGCGAACACCATTAACTGCCTGTACGACCGGGATATCGACTACGAGATGGAGCGAACCCGCCACCGGCCCCTACCATCGGGACGAATTCAGCCACGGGACGCGCTGTTGTTTGCCATTGCCCTGGCCACCACCTCCTTTGTCCTGCTGACCGTTTTTGCGAACCTGCTGAGCGCTTGCCTGGCCATGTCTGGGATCGTTACCTACGTCCTGGTGTACACTCACTGGCTGAAGCGTCACAGCACCCAAAACATCGTAATTGGCGGGGCTGCTGGGGCCATTCCCCCTCTGGTGGGCTGGGCTGCCGTCACAGGTGAGCTAAGCTGGGCCGCCTGGGTGTTTTTTGCCATCATTTTTGTTTGGACGCCTCCCCACTTCTGGGCGCTGGCTATGATGATCCGTCAGGATTATGCCAAGGTCGGGGTACCCATGCTTCCCGTGGTTGCGGGCGATCGCCCCACCGCCGAGCAGATTTTCCTGTACACGCTGCTGCTGATCCCCATGACGCTGCTGCTGGTTTATCCGTTGGGAACCTTGGGCATGGTCTATGCGGTGGTTGCCCTGGGTCTGGGACTGCTCTTTGTAGCAAAAGCCTGGACTCTCCTGAAAAACCCATCTGATCAAGACATGGCGCGATCGCTCTTTAAGTATTCCATCCTCTACATGATGCTCCTCTGCGGCGGCATGGCGGTAGATGTTTTGCCCTTCACCCACACGGTCACTACGGCCCTCTCTGAAAATTTGAGCGCTGTAGTCAGCACGCTACTGGTACGGGGTTAATATCTGGGTGAAATCGAATTGAGGAACTTTAAGAATGGGACTTTTTGATCAGGTGGTGGGTGCCCTAAATAACCCCAACCAGCAGGCTAACCCCGGTCAGCTCAGCGGCATCCTGGACACGGTACAGCAGCTTGCAGGCGGCCAGGTGGGCAGTGCCGCCAACACCCAGAAGCTGATGTCGGTGGTGGGAAGCTATGTGCGCTCCTCTTTGCAGGATAAACGCCGCCAGGGTGGGCAGGACCTGGTAGAAGATTTGATCGACCAGTTTGCGGGCACCAGCCCTAGCATGGCGGCCCTGCAGTCCCTCTTTAGCCAGGAGGAGCAGCAACACCTTGCTGAAGATGCATCTCAGAAAACGGGGATCAATGCCGCTACTGTGCAGGCCATGCTGCCTGTCCTGGTGCCCCTGGTGCTGAATTTTCTCAAAACCGGGTCAAGCAGCCAGGGCGTATCCCGGTCGGCCCAGCCCAACTCAGTGCTGGGGGCGTTCCTGGATTCCGATGGCGACGGTGACGTAGACATGGGCGATGCTTTATCCATGGCCAGCCAGTTCATGCGCCAGGGCTAGCAGCCCACTCAAAACCGATCCAAAAACCCTGTTAGGGTCGTGGATTAAATAGCCTGTAATGATCCGGCCTGTCGGGGCATGGAATTCCATGCCCCTATTCCAGGAATTTCACCTCATTTAAGTCCACGAGCCTTAGCGGATTCGTTGGTTCATACGCCTGAGATGAGAATCTATTGACCGGAAGGACGAAACTGATTAGCAACCGCTCGCACAATCGCAGGCCGGGGCAGAAATCGGGGAAGATTGACGATGAGATTATTCAGCAGCCCACCGTTAACTACGGTTGGGCTGTTTTTTTCGAGCGCCTTTAAAGTATCCCGCACCACCACTTCAGGCTGGGTCATTCCCTGGGGGGTACTGCCAGCGAAGGTTTGGGGGAAGCCAGCTTCTTTAAAGAACTGGGTTTCGGTGGGACCAGGGCACACAGCCAGCACACGTACCCCGTAGGGCTGGGTTTCGGCCCAGAGGGCTTCGCTAAAGCTCAAAACAAATGCCTTGGTGGCGGCATAAACCGACATGTAGGGAATGGGCTGGAATGCGGCAATGGAGGCGACATTGACGATGCTGCCTGACCGCCGCTGCTGCATATCAGCGAGAAACTGGTGAGTCAGATCTACCAGCGCCAGTACATTAAGGCGAATCATGTCAAGGTGGCGATCGCGCGGGCGATCGCTAAACTTGCCGTATTCGCCAAATCCAGCGTTGTTGATCAACAGGTCAATGGTAAGTCCCTGCTGTTTCACCGCTTGATAAACCTTGCTGGGACCGTCAGGCTGGACTAAATCCTGGGGAATCACCTCAACCTGAACCTGGTGCTGCTGCCGCAGGGTTTCTGCCAGCGCATTTAGCCGATCAGCAGACCGGGCGACCAGCACCAAATGCATGCCCCGTGCCGCCAGTTCATTTGCAAAGGTTTCCCCAATTCCGTAGGATGCGCCTGTAATCAGTGCCGTCTGCATGCTGCCCAAACCCCAATCCAATCTTCAAGTTCACCAGTCCCAATATACTAACCCCAGGCAGGGGATGGACGGAGGAATTGAAAAGGGGGGAGCTTACCGCCATGCTTTTTTGCGGGGTTTGGGAAAGGGAATGCCCATTTGCCTGTGGAAGTCTTCCTGAACCTTGCGGGTCAAGCGCCGGGATACCTGACGCACGATTTGATTGAGCAGGCGATCGCCCGTCGTCTGCACCAGTGATTTGGGCAGGGCGTGGATAAAGCGGGGGAAGTGGATGAGCACGTTCAGATCCAGCTCCCACTCAACGTGGGTTACTGCCGAGGCTCCACAGGTCGCTTCGTTACCCGACTCAGCATCTACAAGCTGGAGCGAGGCTCGGAAGTCTACGTCATAACCAGGAGGTTCGTAGCCTGGAATCGGGATGGTACAAATTCGGTAGACGCCCTCGTCCTGAGGCAGCAGGTCCAGACCAATCTTGGGTTCTACTTCATAACCAAAAGAGCCAAAGCGCCCGATGATTAGAGCGTAGCCATTGTCACCCAGCGGCTCCGCTGCCATGGGATGGGCGCAGCGGTGAAACCATTCGTGATGGCTATCCAGGTACTGTTTAACCGTGGCTGAATCGGCATACATTTCCATACAGCTCGCGAACTGGCCCCGGAACTGGGAAGGTTCTGCGGTGGCCAGGGGTTCGTCTGAGCCGTGATCGTCCGCCATTCTGGCACTGCTAGCTGCATCGGAGGTGATGTGCAGCAGCTTCCCAGAGGTTCCGTAGAGATGATGATTTGCTGAATTTGCCTGCATAAACCCACTGCCCTATCAAAGTGCAAATAGTGGAAGATGACCGGATTTGCGTGCGATCGCAACCAGGGTTGAGCGGTGATCCCTAAAACTTGAGATTCGTAACTGAAGCTTTAGTTTTGTATCTACTCTAGCTCAGCATATCTTGCTCTCCAACGATCTAGCCATGATCGATATACGGAATACGGAATACTGGTCAGTTCCATTAACTGCGTAACAATAACCGCACCAGCCCCTCAGGCCGATAGACCCAACCGGGGGATGCTACAGGGCCTATGGACAGAATTCCCTAAGTGAGTTCCAAATCAGTCTTTAGGTAGACGGGTATGCCGCTGCTAATAACCACTCAGGCCATTAGCAGACGCAGGACTGACCGTTTATCCACGACCAGAATTCCTGATCGGAGGTTCCAACCGTTCCCCAGGAAGAGTTTGCCAATGCTTAATAATCCGCTGTCCCATTCATTCTGCATTGGGAGGATGTCACAGCACGGATATTCAACTAACATTTATCCATTATTCATCTATTAAAAACCTGTCTAAAAACCTGGTTAGGCTTTGGGGACGCTCAAAAGGCTGCCGGTTTGCGGATGATCACTCAGTAACGAAAGATAACGAAGACCTATGAAAGCATTTGTAGCAGGGGCTACTGGAGAAACCGGACGCCGCATTGTGGCAGAGCTGGTACAGCGCAACATTCCCGTGCGTGCCCTCGTGCGAGATTTGGATAAGGGGCGGGACTTACTGCCCGACCCGGTGGAGCTGGTGGTGGGGGATGTGCTCAAGCCGGAGACGCTGGTGGATGCGATCGCCGACAGCACCGTCCTTCTCTGCGCCACCGGAGCTACCCCCAGCTTTGATGTCACCGGTCCCTACAAAGTGGATTACGAAGGCACCCGCCACCTGGCGGACGCTGCCAAGGCGAAGGGGCTGGAGCAGTTTGTGTTTGTGTCGTCCCTCTGTGTCTCTAAGTTCTTCCACCCTCTGAATTTGTTTTGGCTAGTGCTGTACTGGAAAAAGCAGGCGGAGGAGTACTTACAAAGCAGTGGTATTCCTTATACCATTGTGCGACCCGGTGGGCTAAAGAACGAGAACGACGAGAATTCCATCGTTATGGCTGGAGCCGATACCTTGTTTGAGGGAAGTATTCCCCGTGTCAAAGTGGCCCAGGTTTGTGTTGAGGCACTGTTTCATCCCGATGCCCGCAATCAGGTGGTGGAAATTGTGACCCAGGCGGAGGCACCTGCTAAGCCGTTTGCCCAGCTATTTGCCGAGGTGGGAGGCACGCGAGTTGCCAGCTAGGCTACGGGAAGGTTGAGCATCGGGCATTCCAAGGTGCTACTCTATTGGCTACCGCTGTTTAGTATTGCCATTACTGACGTTATCTGTGACTTTCCCTGCCCGACGCGATCGCAATTTCAACCTGCCAACGTCCTCTCGACGGCTGCCCCGCACCGCCTCTCGCCTGCTCAGCCCCCTGGTGGTTTGCGCCCTGGTGCTGTTACTGCGCGATGGTTTGCCCGACCGCCGCTGGCTGATGGCTCCCCTGGGGTTTTACAACCCGCCGCCCCTGGTCATGGAGGGGGGCGACCCTTACCTGCGAGCGCTCATGCGCACTATTGCTGTGGGTGAGGCCAATTACCCCCAGCCCTACTCCATTCTCTATGGCGGTATCCGGTTCGACGACCTGAGCCAGCATCCCGACCGCTGTATGCCCATTGTGGCGGGGCCGAATGTGGGCAACTGCACTACGGCGGCGGGGCGTTACCAGTTTCTCAGCAACACCTGGAAAGAGGTGGCGGAGGATTATCATCCCCAGCGATCGCTTCAGCCATCCCAGGAGGGCTACAGCTTTGAACCTCAGTACCAGGATGCAGTGGTCTATGCCTGGTTGGCCGACGAAAACGTTTGGGGTACGGATTTGGCGGCCATCCTGCGCAGCGGCGATATTGAGCGTGTGTTCTCGCTGCTATCGGGTACCTGGACCAGCCTGGGATATGGCAGCGAAACCAATATCGTATCGCCCTATCTGTCCCTGGTGTATCGCAAGGTGCTGCGTGAAGAGTTAAAAAACGTCAATTAACCCAGGTAAATTTTTTCCTGGAAATCTCCTGCTTCAATTTGCCTGCCAGATTTCAATCGACGGGTAGCTGGGTCGGCAGCCCGTCGATGCTGATCTGATTCTTCTTGCGCCGATAGTCCTGCAGACCGGCCTCGCCCTTCTGCTTCGCCCAGGAGACCAGGGTGTCGCGGGATTCTTCAAAGGTATATCTGGGCACCCCAAAGCCGCAAGACGTTTGCACGGACTCAATTGCCAGCACAATGAGCTGCCGCTCTCCTGGAAGAAATGGGAAGTGAGCGTGAATTGACTCCCAGTCTGGGTCACCTTGATGGAGAACACACCCCTGGCCATACAGGCGAAGAATGAGGGGGCGATCGCTAAAGCTGCAAAACATGATGGTCATCCGACCATTTTCATGGAGGTGGGCGGCGGTTTCATTGCCGCTGCCGGTTAGATCAAGGTAGGCAACCGTCTGAGCATCCAGGCAGCGAAAGGTGTCCATGCCCTTGGGGGAGAGGTTAACGCGGCCCTGAGTGGGGGCGGTGGCGGTAAAAAAGATGTGCTGTTCCTGGATAAACTGCTGTAGCTCATCGGACAGTTCAGTATAAAACTTTGCCATTTTGCCTTAGGGATCTCGACAACAAGATTCTAGGGGAGAAAGCGATCCAGAGCCGACTTCAGGGCTTCAATTTCTTCCTCAATGTTGCCTTCTTGAGCAGCCCGACCGACACACTCACTCAGGTGCTCATCCAGAATGACCCTCGCCACCCGGTCGAGCGCTCCCCGCACGGCAGCAATTTGCACCAGCACATCGGGGCAGGGGCGACTCTCCTGCACCATAGTTTTGATGCCACGGATGTGGCCTTCGATGCGAGACAGCCGGTTGACGATGCGCCGCAGAGATTCTTCACTGTGGACGTGGGGGTGAGCGGGGGTGGTAATGTCTGGCGGCAGGTCTACGTGGGAATGGGGATGGTCGTGGGAATGTTCCGGCTGGGCATCAGCAGGAGACGACAGGGGAGCGGAAATTTCGGAGATACGGGAAGCTTCGGAGGCTGTCATAGCAACAAGATCAAGAGTGAAGGGCGTTTCGCTACGCGACATAAAAGGCTTGCCTGTGCGGAGCACGCATCGCCTCAAGACAGGTTTCTCGATTCTAGCCCGCCCGATGGACAGACTTTCGATAGACCAATCTTTTGAAACTATCCTAGCGAATCCCGAGACGGTGAGAGCAACGGTAGGAGCAATAAATATGAAATTGCCTGCGATGGGGGTTTAGCTCCGATCAATCCGGATTTTTGTCTCTTGCTCGAAACTTTATTAGATTGTCAGTATATTCACCTACTCTTTACGGTATCGCTCTGCATTCAGGGCAATAATGAAATCGAGTGTTGCACAGCTCGTCTCTCAAGAATCCCGGCCCATGCCGGGTTTTCTTGTTTCTTGAGGGCATGCACTTTCTGGAAAAGGCTTTACTGTTTGTCGGGCCAGTGTGGTGTGAGTCCGCAGATGACGCAGATTTCGCAGATGAATCATCTTCCTGCCGACTCTGCATCTGCGTCTATCTGCGTCATCTGCGGACGTATCAGACGTTTCCACTTTTTTCACCAACTTATTTCCTGGATCAGGAATAATTGCCGAGATCGATGTAGTCTAACCCGTTCCTACTTCACAGCATTAGTTACCATGGACACTTCCCGACCCAGGCTATCGATTCTCGCCATTACATTTTTATTTACGGGGCTGATTGCCGATGTGATTCCCCATCCCGCCCTCGGGCCAGGTCTTCTGCAGCTCGGGTTGAATGTTCTCGCTCCGGCTGAAGCGAAGGCAGAGATAAATTTTGAGCGATCGCCCAACCAGTTCTCCGCTATAGAGGGCGATCGCCAGCAGGACGATATTTAGTTTGGGATTTTGAGTTTTTGATGGGGGTGGGCGATCGCCCCGGAAGCCGCCATGTTTTTCGCCCCGAAAACCGCCATGTTTTTCGCCCCGAAAACCGCCATGTTTTACAGAACGTTACGTGGCGAGTGAGTTTCTGATGCAGTCAACGCTCTAAACTTTATAAAGTCGTTTTTCATAAAGTCGCTTCTGTGACCTGACTTTATAGAGTCGGTGATTCTTTGTTCGATCTGGGTTAATCTTGCCCGACTCGAAGCGACTCGTCTAGCGTTGTCCCGTCTTTCAGAGATTGGTATTCCTATGTTTCCAGTCCACCGTCCCCGTCGTCTCCGCAGCCATCCCCAGCTTCGTCGGATGGTACAGGAAACCGTCGTCACCACCCGCGACTTAATCTACCCCCTATTTGCCGTTCCCGGCACCGGCATCGCCCAGGAAGTGAAGTCCATGCCGGGGGTGTATCAGCTTTCCGTCGACAAGATTGTAGAGGAAGCCAAGCAGGTCTACGACCTGGGCATTCCCGCCATTATTCTCTTCGGCATCCCTGACACCAAGGATGAGGAGGCCACCGGAGCGTGGCACGATCACGGCATCGTGCAGGAAGCTTCCCGGGCGGTGAAGGAAGCCGTCCCTGACCTGGTGGTGATTGTGGACACCTGCCTGTGCGAGTACACCTCCCACGGCCACTGCGGCTACCTGGAGGTGGGAGATCTGACGGGGCGGGTGCTCAATGACCCCACCCTGGAGCTGCTCAAAAAGACAGCGGTTTCCCAGGCCCAGGCGGGGGCCGACATTATCGCGCCATCGGGCATGATGGATGGATTTGTGCAGGCCATTCGCCAGGGGCTAGACGAGGGTGGCTTTGACCATATTCCGGTGCTCTCCTACGCTGCCAAGTATGCCTCGGCCTACTACGGCCCGTTCCGGGATGCGGCGGACTCGGCCCCGCAGTTTGGCGATCGCCGCACCTACCAGATGGACCCGGCTAACTCCCGCGAAGCCCTCAAGGAAATTGAGCTGGACATCGCCGAAGGGGCGGACATGCTCATGGTGAAGCCCGCTCTGGCCTATATGGACATCATCTGGCAGGTGAAGCAGGCCAGTAACCTCCCGGTGGCCGCCTACAACGTATCGGGCGAGTACTCGATGGTGAAAGCGGCGGCGCTCAACGGCTGGATCGATGAGGAAAAGGTGGTCATGGAAACGATGACCGGATTCAAGCGAGCCGGAGCGGATTTGATTTTGACCTATCATGCCAAAGACGTCGCTCGCTGGCTGCATGCCTGATAGCGATCGGTTATCCCCTGCCGTGGGGAAATCGCTTTGCAACAATAGAGATAGCACAAGAAATCGAACATCCATAATCAATCCACCGTAGGGGCAAATGGCCATTTGTCCCCACCCGTTCCCCAATAAACATTTACAGAACACCCATTGATTTAATCCATCAATTTAATAAAGTCCTATGGCCTACCTCTGGTTCAAAGCATTTCACATTGTTGGTGTCGTCGTCTGGTTTGCGGGGCTGTTTTACCTCGTGCGTCTCTTCATCTACCACGTTGAAGCCGACGAGCAGCCCGAACCCGCCCAGGGCATCCTCAAAGCCCAGTACGAGCTGATGGAAAAGCGCCTCTACCGCATCATCACCACGCCGGGGATGATTCTCGCGGTGGCGATGGCGATCGGCATTCTCTGGCAGGAGCCTGCGGTGCTCAAAGACTGGTGGCTGCACGCCAAGCTGGCCTTTGTGGCGGTGCTGCTGGCCTATCACCACTACTGCGGGCGGTTGATGAAAAAGCTGTGGGCTGGCGAGTGTCAGTGGACCAGTCAGCAGCTCCGGGCGCTGAACGAGTTTCCTACCCTGCTGCTGGTGGTCATCGTGCTGCTGGCCATCTTCAAAAACAGCTTCCCGACGGACATCACCTCCTACCTGGTGATGGGCCTGGTGGTGCTGATGGCGGCGACGATCCAGCTCTATGCCCGCAAGCGGCGGCTGGACAAGGAACGTAAGGAGGCTGAAGCTCTGGCCGGTGGTCAGGCCCTTCAGGGATAACGAAATCTGCGGGCGAACTCAATCGAAATCAGTGGGCAGGTCTGGATTGCGATAGTGCTCAAACAGGCGATGAATTTGGGCTTCGGTGATGCGCGAAATGGAGAGTTCCGGTAACTCGTCCTCCGCAAAGAAGCCCACATCGCTGGTTTCAATGCTGGTTTGGGCCTGCCCCCCCGTGAGTTCGCACTGGATGAATAGCTTGTAGATGTGAAACGGCAGAAACGGTTGATGAGGATGCTTGCTGCGATCGTAAACGGCCAGAAGCTTCACGGGACGCGCTTCGTAGCCAGATTCCTCCCAGATTTCCCGCACGACGGCTTCACGGGGAGCATCCCCCACATCGGCCCATCCGCCGGGGAGCGTCCAGCGTCCGTCAGATATCTCTTTCACCATCAGAATTCGACCCTGCTGAAACACCGCGCCCCGCACGTCTACCTTGGGTGTGGCGTAGCCTTCCTCCCGGTGCAGTAACTCCAGCAGTGCTGGGGCATCCAAGCTGCCTTGAACCGCCATCATTTCAGCGGCAATTTCTCGGAGGCGCTGATATCGGGCGATATCAAAGGGGTTATCTTTGGAAAAATGCAGACCGGTTTGGGCGATCGCCTGCAATTCCTGCGCCCACCTCAGCCAATTCGGTTCCATAGATCTGTCGGTACGTTACGTCCCATAGTCTACTCCACCCCCGCACTAAGATATGGATAGGGGTAGATGCGGTTGGGATGGAGGTGGGCAGCGATGAAGCGAATTGTTTTGATTGCTGGATTCGAGTCTTTTAATGCGGATCTGTATCGACAGGCGGCGGCCCTGGCCCAGGGGCGATGTCCAGAGCTGGAGGTCTGCGTATTTAGCGATCGCGACCTCACCACCCACCCCGACCAAGTGGAAGCCGCCCTCGCCGGAGCCGATGTCTTTTTCGGTAGCCTCCTCTTCGACTACGACCAGGTGCTCTGGCTGCGGGAACGTGCCCAGGCCATCCCCATTCGCCTGGTGTTTGAATCGGCCCTGGAGCTGATGAGCCTCACCCAGTTGGGCAAGTTCGCAATCGGCGATAAGCCGAAGGGGATGCCCAAGCCCGTGCAGTTCATCCTCAGCAAGTTTGGCGGCAACCAGCGGGAGGAAGACAAGCTGGCGGGCTACCTCAGCTTCTTGAAGGTGGGGCCAAAGCTGCTCAAATACATCCCTGTAGGCAAGGTGCAGGACCTGCGCAACTGGCTGGTGATCTACGGCTACTGGAACGCGGGCGGTTCTGAGAACGTCGCCGCCATGCTCTGGTATTTGGCGGAAACCTACCTGGGGCTGGCGGTGGGCGACATTCCCCCGGTGCTGGAAACCCCCAACATGGGCCTGCTCCACCCCGATTACGTGGGCTACTTTGAATCGCCTAAAGCCTATCTGGACTGGTACTTTAACCACACCCATCAGCTCGACGAGAACCGATCCCCGTCGTTCCCATCCGAATCTGCCCCCACCGTGGGCATTCTGCTCTACCGCAAGCACGTCATCACCAAACAGCCCTACATTCCCCAGCTCATCCGCTACTTTGAGCAGGCCGGACTGATTCCCGTGCCGATTTTCATCAACGGCGTCGAGGGCCATGTGGCGGTGCGAGACTGGATGACCACCGATCACGAGCAGCAGCGGCGGCGGCAGGGGATGGTGGACACCCCTTCCCTTTCTTCAGAGGCGGTGAAGGTGGACGCGATCGCCTCCACTATCGGCTTTCCCCTGGTGGGCGGTCCTGCCGGATCGATGGAAGCGGGACGGCAGGTGGAGGTGGCCAAGCGCATTCTGGCGGCGAAGAACGTCCCCTATTTCGTCTCGGCTCCCCTGCTGATTCAGGACATTCACTCCTGGACGCGTCAGGGCATTGGGGGTCTACAAAGCGTGGTGCTGTATGCCCTGCCGGAGCTGGACGGGGCCATTGATCCGGTGCCGCTGGGGGGATTGGTGGGCGATCGCATTTATCTCATTCCCGAACGCGTGCAGCGGCTCACCCACCGCATCCAAAACTGGATCGCCCTGCGGCAAAAGCCCCCAGCAGATCGAAAAATTGCCATCATCCTCTACGGATTCCCTCCCGGCTATGGGGCAACGGGCACGGCGGCCCTGCTGAACGTTCCCCAATCCCTGATCAAAGTCCTCCAGGCGCTAAAAGAGCAGGGGTATGACCTGGGAGATACCCTGCCCACGGACGGGGAAGCCCTGATTCAGCAGGTGAAAGCCGCCGATGATGCTTACGTCAGCCAGGTTCCGGCGGGCATCCCATTTACCGAAATGGGAACCACCACGGTCAGTACCCGGCAGCTCGAATCCTGGCTGGGCTACCTGCTTACCCACCGCATCGAGAAACACTGGAAATCCCTGACGGACAGCGGCATTCGTACCCTGGTGGCCGAACGGCGGGAAGACTCCCAATACCTGCTGGGGGGCGTGCAGCTCGGCAACGTGTGGATCGGCGTGCAGCCGCCATTGGGCCTTCAGGGCGACCCCATGCGGCTGATGTTTGAGCGGGATCTGACACCCCATCCCCAATACGCGGCTTTCTACCAGTGGCTACAGCACGAATTCAAAGCCGATGCCGTGGTTCACTTCGGCATGCACGGCACCGTGGAATGGCTCCCCGGTTCGCCGTTGGGAAACACAGGCTACTCCTGGTCAGACATTTTGCTGGGCAACCTCCCCCACCTCTACCTCTATGCCGCCAATAATCCCTCAGAATCCATGCTGGCCAAGCGGCGGGGCTATGGCGTACTGATCTCCCACAACGTGCCACCCTACGGTCGCGCTGGACTGTATAAGGAGCTGGTGGCCCTGCGGGACTTGATCGGCGAATACCGGGAAGATCCCGACCAGAACTTTCTATTAAAAGAAGCAATCTGTAAAAAAATCCTGGACACGGGGCTGAATGCCGACTGTCCCTTTGAGGAGGCGAGGAAGCTGGGCATTGAGTTCACGCCGGAGAACGCCCGCCTGTTCAGCAAAGAGGTGTTTAACCAATACCTGGTGCGGCTGTACGAGTATTTGCAAGTCCTGGAGAATCGCCTGTTCTCCTCTGGTCTGCACGTTTTAGGAGAACCGCCCACGCCGGAGGCGCTGGCCAGCTACCTCAACGCCTATTTTGGAGAGGATTTACCGGCAGATGCAATCCGCCAAATGGTCGAATCGGGGGCGATCGCCGCTGCCGCTCCCCCGGAAACCCTGGCCACCGCCCAGCAGATTCGGGACTTGCTCCAGCAAACCACCGACGAACTTACCAACCTCCTGCGGGGACTCAACGGCGAATACATTCCCCCCGCCCCCGGCGGTGATCTGCTGCGGGACGGTGTGGGCGTGCTGCCGACGGGACGCAACATCCACGCCCTGGACCCCTACCGGATGCCCTCGCCTGCTGCCTACGAACGGGGACGGGCGATCGCCCAGCGCATCATCACCCAGCATTTGGAAGAACACGGCACCCACCCCGAAACCGTAGCGGTGATGCTGTGGGGCCTGGACGCTATCAAGACCAAAGGCGAGTCCATCGGCATTTTGCTGGAATTGGTGGGGGCAGCCCCCGTCAAGGAGGGCACGGGCCGCATCGTGCGCTACGACCTGGTGCCCCTGGCGCAGGTGGGCCATCCCCGCATTGACGTGCTGGGCAACCTGTCGGGTATCTTTCGGGATAGCTTTGTCAACATTATTGAGCTGCTGGACGATCTGTTCCGGCGGGCAGCAGATGCAGACGAACCCGTCGAGCAGAACTTTGTGCGGAAACATGCACTGGAATTGCGATCGCAGGGCATCGATAACCCCTCCGCCCGCCTCTTCTCCAACCCCGCTGGGGACTTCGGCTCCCTGGTGAACGATCGCGTTGTGGACGCCAACTGGGAGTCGGGGGAGGAACTGGGGGAAACCTGGCAGGGGCGCAACACCTTCAGCTACGGACGATCGGATAAGGGACAGGCCCGCCCCGAAATTCTCAACACCCTGCTGAAATCCACCGATCGCATCGTGCAGCAAATCGACTCGGTGGAATACGGCCTGACGGACATTCAGGAGTACTATGCTAACATGGGCGGGCTGAAGAAAGCCGCCGAGATGCGACGGGGCCGCACTGTGACCACCAGCATCGTAGAAAGCTTCTCGAACGACACCACCCCCCGCAAGCTGGAAGACCTACTGCGCATGGAATATCGCACCAAGCTACTCAACCCCAAATGGGCTGAGGCAATGGCCGCCCAGGGGTCGGGCGGAGCCTACGAAATTTCCCAGCGGATGACGGCCCTGATGGGCTGGGCCGGAACGGTCAACTTTAAGGAGAACTGGGTCTATGACCAGGCGGCGGATACCTATGCCCTGGATGGGGCGATGGCAGAGCGGCTACGGCAGGCTAATCCCGAAGCTTTTCGCAACATCGTTTCTCGAATGCTGGAGGCCCACGGTCGAGGCTTCTGGCACCCTGATGACGAAAAGCTGGAGCGACTGCGGGAGCTGTACGACCAGACGGACGAGACTCTGGAAGGGGTGACGGTTTAGGGGGGCGATCGCCCCTTTTCGTAGCATCCCCCGTCAGACATCCCCAATAAGTAAAAATAACGATTTATTTTGTTTATGTACGAAAATGAACAGACGAGTATCGGCTTGTCTGGATATAATCCTAGGAGATGATAGTCGATAGCAAATGCATCTCCCCCTCTTCCCAGCTACACATTCATGAGAACTTTTCGCCTATTTCTTCGTCATAACTAGATAACCCAGAATGCTACCTTACCTGATGAAGGAGGAGCAAGTGCAAGTTACTCAGGCATACAGGACTGTTCTGTTTCCTCAGGTGCCGACTTCACTGTTGTTCCATTACTTCTGCAGTTACCTTTCTATCTTCGGCATTGCTTTAGACAGGTTCGTCGGTGCGAACTGGATTAATTAATAGGATGCTTAACAAATCTTTGAAATCAGTC